>NZ_JACJDN010000413.1:0-3695 GCF_014163565.1 Pseudoalteromonas sp. SR45-5
GCCTAAAGCCGTTGAGATAGAGCCTTCAGCTAACGCAGCCGCTCAGTCATCAAATAATGAAGTCGTGCAAAGTAATAATGAGCCTGCCCAAGTTGCAGTAGAGCAACCGGTTCAACAAAGTGAAAACGCTTCAAAGCAACAGGCTTTAGCTAAAGAGCAACCACAAACCAATGTTGTTTCAGATGCTCAAGCCCAGCGACAAAGTGAAGATGAAGCTTATATGCTCCATAGTGATGCTGAACAAACGCTGGCCTCGCAATTTGACGATATAATGAGTAGCGCTGTAGATCAGGGTTTTAACCCTGCACCTACTGCAAACTCAGAACCTCAATCGGAGCCCTTAACAAATCACAATGCAAGTACGCCAATAGCTGAACAAGAAGCGCAGGCGCAATCTGCCATTGCTCGTATTTTACGTGATAGAAACATATCCGGTGCGGGTAGGTTATCAAGCAAGAGTACAAGCACCTCTGCAAATAATGTAGCAGCGCAGCCAAACCAAGCACCCGCTAAAAAGCCAGAACACCAGCCAAGAATGCCTAAAGCTCAAAGTGTTCACCAAGATAGTACCGCTGAAAATATAAACGAGCTCAACAGCGTTACAAGCGTAGCACCTAGCGATCCCCCACCTTGGGTGAATGATAGTGCAGATGCAAGTGAAAAAAAGCATGAGCTCCCACTAACAGGGAGCGAAAGCCAGGCACATGGTCACGCTAATACAAAACCAGCACGAAAAATTGATTTTAAAGAAAAGCATCAAACAATTACCGAAAATCTAGCGCCAGAGCTACTTGAGCAAATAAATCCTCAAAAAGTGCCTGAAGCAGCGCCCGAGGAAATTAGCATTCCCGTGCCTGATGATTTTCAAAGTCCAATTAGTGAAATTAGATTTGCACATCAACAAGATGAATGGGCTTATTTAATTAAACGTATGGGACTGGGTGGTCGTATGCGCCAATTTGCGTTGCATTCAATATTTACCAAGCAAGGCAACAGCTTACATATAGACGTTGATGAATCACAAAAGCATTTAGATACACCGATGCTTCGCCAAAGATTAGATGCCGCATTGTCGAGTATTTATGAGCATAACGTGTCGTTAAGTATTAATTTTGCTAAGGGAGTTATTGATTCTCCTTATCTGATTCAGCAAAAAATAGATGCAGGACGTCATCAACAAGCAATCGATGTGATCACATCGGATGAAAACATAGTACAATTTCAGCAAGTATTTAGCGCCGAAATTGACGAAAACAGTATTCAGGCATTGTAATTACATACAATCGCCCTTATGTTCATGTTAATTAATGTATTAAAAGAAAGAGAGAAAGTTATGTTTAAAGGTGGAATGGGCAACATGATGAAGCAAGCGCAGCAAATGCAAGATCGCATGCAAAAAGCCCAAGACGAAATCGCAACTCTTGAAGTTGTTGGTGAAGCCGGTGCAGGTTTAGTTAAAGTAACTATGCTTGGTAACCACAATGTACGTCGTGTTCAGCTTGATGAAAGCTTGATGGAAGACGACAAAGACATGATTGAAGACTTACTTGCAGCAGCATGTAACGATGCTGTTCGCCGTGTTGCAGAAGAAACACAAGAGCGTATGGGTAAAGTAACTGGCGGTATGCAATTACCACCAGGTATGAAAATGCCGTTTTAAGTCAATAATGCAACTTTCAGATAGTTTAAATCAGCTTATAGAAGCACTGCGCTGTCAACCGGGCATTGGTCCAAAGTCAGCGCAACGTATTGCTTTTCACCTGCTTGAGCGCGACCGAAAGGGAGGCACTCAGCTGGGTAATGCACTCACTAAAGCAATGACCGCCATAGGGCACTGTCAGTCTTGTCGTACTTTTTGCGAACAAGCTCAGTGCGATATTTGTTTAAGTACAAAACGCCAAGACAGCGGTATATTATGTGTTGTTGAATCGCCGACTGACGTACTTGCCATCGAGCAAACAGGGCAGTATTTAGGTCTATACTTTGTATTAATGGGTCACTTATCGCCAATTGACGGTATTGGTCCTAAAGAGATTGGCTTAGATGTTTTAGAGCAAAAGCTTGCTCAAGGCGATATTAATGAGGTTATTTTAGCGACTAACCCTACGGTTGAAGGCGATACTACCGCACATTATATTGCTCAGCTTTGTCATAAATACAAAGTAGGCGCTTCACGTATTGCCCATGGTATTCCTGTGGGTGGTGAGCTTGATTTAGTAGATGGTAGAACACTTATGCATGCCTTTAGCGGCAGGCGCCTAGTTACTCAAGACTAGCTCTAAGTCACTATTTGAAAACAAATTACCAAAGCCTACATGATTAAATCATGTAGGCTTTTTCGTTTTTAAGGTAAGCTTAAAAACAATCTAATTTATTTTTGGGCTATGTCTCTAATTAGTAAGGAATACAATGAAAGATAACCAACCCTATCAAGGTGCATTACTCGGTAGTAAGCGTTTTTTACCGCTTTTTATTACGCAGTTTTTCTCAGCGATAAACGATAACGTGTATAAGCAATCAGTGCTTATTCTATTAATATTTCAGGCTGCAACGCTTGCAGATGGCGCACTTTATTCAAATATTGCTGCTGGGTTATTTATTCTTCCGTTCTTTTTATTTTCAGGGATGGCAGGGCAGCTTGCAGAAAAAACAGAAAAATCAAAATTGATTAGAATCGTAAAACTATGTGAAATCCCTATTATGGTTGTTGGGGCAGTTTCTATTTTAACGCAGTATGTGTGGCTAATGTTAGCCACCGTATTTTTAATGGGCGTGCAAAGTGCGTTTTTTGGTCCATTAAAATATTCTATTTTACCGCAGCACGTAGCACCTAATGAATTAACAAAAGCAAATGGCTTGGTTGAATCAGGCACGTTTGTGGCGATACTAATGGGTACAATTTTTGGCACTTATTATATTACTCAATCAGTAGGGCCTACGCTTATAAGTATTGCCTTATTAGTCTTGGCCGTGATGGGTTATGTGAGCAGTCGCTTTATACCCACTAGTGAAGCAAACGAGCCTAACTTAAAATTTACCTATAATATATTTTCATCGACAAAAAACGTATTTTCAGCACTTAATTCGCAAACAGAATCGGTTGGTAAATCAGTCCTTGGGATCAGTTGGTTTTGGTTAATTGGCGCCATCGTTTTAACGTCCCTACCAAATTATGTAAAACACACAATGGGCGGCGATGAACTGGTTGTAACTAGCGCACTTGTTGTGTTTTCACTAAGTATTGCTATTGGTTCGTTACTGTGTGAAAAGCTTTCTCGCTCTCGAATAGAATTAGGAATTGTGCCTTTTGGCGCTATTTTAATTACCTCGTTTTTATACTTACTGAGCCAAGAGCCTGCTATTAGCACTTATTTACCTCAAAACCCTGAATTATTGACGCTTGAGCAGTTATTAAAAACAGGCGACATGGTGTGGCATTTTGTATGGATGGCAGGCATTGGTATTGGCTCTGGTTTTTACACTATACCGCTGTATGCGCTTATTCAACAGCGTACTGAAGAGTCGAGTCGCTCACGAGTTATAGCGGCTAACAATGTATTAAATGCACTGTTTATGGTGGGCAGTGCTGTTTTAAGTATTGTAACGCTGTCTGTTTTTCAGTGGAGTATTTCAGAGTTGCTACTTTTACTTGCTGGGCTAAACTTACTTATCTCTGTTTATATTTATACCAAAGT
>NZ_JACJDN010000414.1:0-3695 GCF_014163565.1 Pseudoalteromonas sp. SR45-5
AAGCGAAGAGCCTTTAAGGCATCTTCGCTTTTTTGTTTAAAGTAGAAGCAGAATAAAACTACCTCTACCGTAATGTAATATTAATGGCTAATCGACGCCTATAAACCCGCCTGTTTGGTGTGTCCATAGGGCTGCGTATATTCCACCCTTAGCGATTAATTGTTCATGAGTGCCTTGCTCAACTACGCCGCCGTCATCAAGTACAATTAATCTATCCATTTGTGCAATGGTTGATAGCCTGTGCGCTATGGCAATAACTGTTTTACCTGTCATTAAATCATCAAGACTTGCCTGAATTGCGGCTTCTACTTCTGAGTCGAGTGCGCTGGTGGCTTCGTCGAGTATAAGTATGGGTGCATTTTTAAGTAGTACACGTGCAATAGCAATACGTTGGCGTTGACCGCCTGAAAGCGTAACACCGCGTTCGCCCACTTGTGCATCAAAGCCCTTATTGCCTTTGCTGTCGACCAAGTCGTTTATAAACTCAAGCGCCTTAGCTTGTTTGGTCGCGTTGATCATCTCATCGTGGGTTGCATCGGGGCGACCGTACAAAATATTGTCTTTTACTGAGCGATGAAGCAAGGAGGTATCTTGCGTTACCATTGCTATGTAGCGGCGTAGGCTTTCTTGGCTAACGTCTGTGATGTTTTGCCCATCAATTTTTATTGTTCCAGAGTCGGTATCGTAAAAGCGCAGTAATAAGTTAACAAGTGTTGATTTACCCGCGCCAGAGCGACCGACTAAACCAATTTTTTCGCCAGGTTTAATATTTAAGTTTAAACCGTTCATTACAGGGCTGCGATTAGTCTCTTTTGCAGCTTTGCCGTAGTTAAAGTGTACGTTGTTAAACTCAATAGCACCTTGGCTTACCTTAAGCGTATCAGCATTTGGTTTATCGGCAACTTCGATAGGGTTCGACAGTGTTTTCATACCATCGGCTACGGTGCCAATGTTTTCGAACAAGCTGCTTATTTCCCACATGATCCACTGCGCCATACCGTTTAATCTAAGCGCTAAGCTAACAGCAACAGCAATAGCTCCGGCGCTAATTACGCTAAGCGACCATAAATAAAGTGATACAGCGGCAACCGAAAATACTAATAGGTAATTTAAGCTTTGAATAACAAAGTTTAAACTGGTTACTAAGCGCATTTGTTTGTACACCGGCTGTAAAAATACATCCATGCTTTGTTTTGCGTATTGCTCTTCACGCTGGGTATACGAAAACAATTTAATAGTTGAAATGTTAGTGTAACTATCAACAATACGACCAGTCATTTCTGAGCGCGCATCGGCTTGTGAGCTGGCAATTTTTTTAAGGCGCGGTACAAAGTAAAGTTGCACGCAAATGTATAAAACCAACCAAACTAATAAAGGGATCATTAAGCGCCAATCAGCTTCGGCAACTAAAAATACCATTGAGCCAAAATAAACCACGATATACATTAATACATCGAGTAGTTTGGTCACTGTTTCGCGAACGGCTAAAGAAGTTTGCAGTACTTTAGTGGCTATTCTTCCTGCAAATTCATTTTGATAAAAGCTAACACTTTGGCGCAGTAAATAACGATGTGCTAACCAGCGAATTGACATAGGATAATTGCCAAGCAATGCTTGGTGCAAAATAGCAGAATGGAAAAAGACAACAATGGGCAATACTAATAACAGCATGACAGCCATTTTAATAAGTTCAGACTTTTGCTCTATAAACAAAGTTTCGGGCGTGTAGGCGGTTAACCAATCAACAAGTTGGCCCATGTAGCTAAATAAAGAAACCTCTAAAATAGCGAGCATGGCGGCACTGATTGACATAAGCAGCAACGACAGTTCCATTCCTTTGGTGTAGTGGCGACAAAAAGCAAATAAAGTAGAAGGCGGCTGAGTGGGTTGGTCCTCAGGAAATGCTTTTGTCATTTTTTCAAATAATCGATACATTTTAAAAACTTAAATGGCAAATAATGTCGAGTATCATACCATTTAAGTATTTTTAAATGCAGGTTTGTAGGGCACTAATTATGAGTATTATTCTTATTTATTGCGTTGGGTTACTTAGGTTTATTCCTTCGCTCATGTATAAATCGTCATATCTGAGACCACCATTTCCGTAAGGCTTTTTAATTGGGCCTGTATTACAGTTTGCTAAAAAGTATATAAGAGGTTGTTCGCGCTTCATTCTAAATTGTGCATTTTTATATACCAGGATTTGACTGTTAAACTCACCACCTTTTACGTAAACATCATATTGCTGACCTTGCTCTGAGGCTGCTGCGTTATTAACAACGTACCATACGTCGTACCAAGTATTTGTTTGCAGAGGTTTAGCTGACTGTTTTGTAGTGTAGTTTTGAATGTTGCTATATCCGCTGTCGGTTTTAACCATTAAAGCGCCATCGTTTACAAACCCGTTTGATTCTGTTTTATCGGTTACGCGAAGTGTTGGCTCAAACGCATCGTACGCATGTTTATTTATTAGCGCTGGAGTAAGGTTACTCAATCCAAAGGCATGGTTATTAGGAAACGCAGCCACGTTTATACGCATATAAAATGTGTAGGTGGCGCCAACTTCAACCGCTTGTGGAAGTTTTGTATAAGAAAGCGCTTTACGATTTCCAACAATGCCATCGCGTGCAGGCTTTTTTAGTAAATAATGATTTATTGATGAGTTTGTTTGTTCTGGTTGTATAACCGTGATTTGAGGGTTTTTGACCTGTGGCTTAGTTTCATTTTGGGTATCGACACTTTGCCAGTCGCTAAGAGAGTTTTCAAAATTATCAATAAGCAGCCAATCGCTCGATGTACTTTTGTAAATGGTTGAACACGCTGAGAGCGTGCTGAATAAGCAAAGAATTAAAATATGTTTGGAATGCATAATTGGCTCTCGTAATATTATTGATATTTGGTTAACCAATTTAGATTTTGGCTATAGCTTTTTATTAATAACTATATAACCAATTTAATTTTTTTATGTCAATCACTAAAACAAAAGTTATGGTTTAATAGAGCTTGAGAAATATAATGTTGTTATTGTATTTATAAAATCAACTCAGCAAATTTTAACTGAGTATAAAAATAATTTAATAGTTAGGATGTTATATGTATACGGGTTCGTGTTTGTGTGGTGAAGTAAACGTTGAAGTGTCGGGCAGTATAACCAGCATTATTCATTGTCATTGTTCACTGTGCAGAAAAAACAGCGGGACTGCATTTGCAACCAATGGCTTTGTAAATACAAGTGACTTTACAATAACAAAAGGTCAAGAACGACTCAGTGAATATAGTTTTAAAGCAGGGCGCACACGTTATTTTTGTAGATGTTGTGGCTCGCCTGTTTACAGTAGCAACAGTGATGACAAAAGCAGAATACGAATTCGGTTAGGAATATTTGATAGCGATATTACTGAGCAGGTTTTATCGCATAATTTTGTTACGTCTAAAGCTAACTGGGAGAAGTTAGAAACAAGCTTACCGTGCTATGAAAAACATGAACTTGGTCGGTAAAGCGTTTCATTCAATGTGGTAAATGCTGTTAATACTTTTATAAAGGTCTGGCGCAAAGTTTATAAACACCGGTGAGTTTTGTATTTCATCAACGTTTATATGCATTAATGTTTGCTGGCTTAGTATGATCACTATATTTTTGTATTCGTTAAACTCTATTATCGCTAAGCACTTAAAATGTTGCCTTAAAAGTACTA
>NZ_JACJDN010000415.1:0-3684 GCF_014163565.1 Pseudoalteromonas sp. SR45-5
TAATCTTAATACTTAGTAAAATTTAAGCAAAAAAAACGCAGCCTAAGTAGGCTGCGTAAATATATATTCAGGGATGAACTAATGCTGTACTGCTGCATTCATTGAGTCAGACCCACACTTTTTAGAAAAGTTCTGTGAGATCTTAGAAAAATGAAAAAAAATGCAATTATTTTATCTCTTGCCATTACTTTAGCTGGTTGTGCTACAGCCCCTCCAAAACAACCTAACGATCTATGTAAAATCTTTGAAGAAAAACCTGATTGGTATTTTGACGCAAAAGATGCGCAAGAAAAATGGGGTTCTCCTAAGCATGTACTCATGAGTATGATGTACCAGGAAAGCTCATTTAAGCATGATGCCGCTCCGCCTATGGAGTACTTCTTATGGATAATTCCAACCGGTCGCGCAAGTGATGCTTATGGTTACTCACAGGCTAAAACACCAACATGGTCAGATTATATTCGTGAAACAGGCAACAATGGTGCTGATAGAGACGACTTTGACGATGCAATCGACTTTATGGCGTGGTTTGTTTATAAAACGCATAAAGTAAATAAAATCTCTAAATGGGATGCTTACGCACAATACCTTAATTATCATGAAGGTTGGGGTGGCTATAAGCGTGGCACATATAAAAAGAAAAAGTGGTTAATGGGTGTAGCAAATAAAGTTAAACACAGAGCGAGCCGTTATGGCGCGCAATTAAAGCGCTGTGAAGACGAGCTTGATAAAGGTTGGTTTGAACGTCTTATATTTGGCTAGAGAGTTATTAATGGATATAAAAAAGGAGCCAATCGGCTCCTTTTATACTTAGCGAGAACGCTTATTAGGCTGAATCTTCACCTGTTTTATCATATTCTCTTTTACTTCAAGTACTTCAATAGGGTAGCCCGCAATACGTAGACTAATATTTGCATCGGGAATATCTTCTAAGTATTCAACAATTAAACCACTCAAAGTTTTTGGGCCGTCTAGTGGGAAATCCCAACCCATCTCTTTATTTAAATCGCGTACGTTAGCGCCGCCATCTACAATACAAGAGCCATCAGTTTGTGTTTCTACTTCTTCGCTTGGCGTACGAGTTTGTGTAGTTGTAAAATCGCCAACAACTTCTTCTAAAATATCTTCAAGCGTTACTAAACCTTGAATATCGCCATACTCGTCTACTACTAAGCCAATACGCTCTTTAGACTGCTGAAACTTTAACAGCTGAGTGTTAAGTGATGTTCCCTCTGGGATAAAGTAAATTTCGCGTACAGCACGCAGCAAAGATGGTTTATCAAATTGCTCTTTTGTAAGTAGACGAAGTGCATCTCGAGAGTGAATAAAGCCTACTGCGTCATCTATATTGTCGCGATACAATAACACGCGAGTATGTTGTGCATGGGTAAGCTGGCGACTAATTAGTTTCCAATCATCATTAATATCAATAGCCACAATTTCGTTGCGTGGGATCATGATATCTTCAACGGTTACTTGCTCTAAATCTAAAATTGAGGTCAGCATACTTTGATGGCGAGCAGGGATAAGTGCGCCTGACTCATTGAGCACTGTTTTTAATTCTTCTTTGCTCATGCTGTGCTCGTCGATTTGAGCGGCACTAATACCAAATAATCGCAATATCCCGTTGGTCATCCAGTTAACGATAACAACAAAAGGAAAAAGAATTTTTAGTAACCCTTTAAGTATTATTGAGCTTGGAAAAGCAACTTTTTCAGGATAGAGGGCAGCAAGAGTTTTAGGTGTTACTTCGGCAAATATAAGCACGACTAAAGTTAACACACCCGTAGCGATAGCAATACCAAGGTCACCGTAAAGGCGAATACCTATAATGGTAGCAACTTGAGCTGCAGCTATATTGACAAGATTATTGCCAATTAAGATTAAACCGATGAGCCTATCTGGACGGCTAAGTAATTTACTGACTCGTTTAGCTGCACGATGATCCTCTTTAGCGAGGTGTCGCAGGCGTATACGATTGATTGACATAATTCCGGTTTCTGAACCAGAAAAATAAGCAGAAAAAAGCACCAAAAAACCTAAAATGATAAATAGGGTACTTGTCGATATGTCGTCCAACGATGGATCCTTTTCTTATAAATCAATGCGTATTAAGCTAGAGTGAGCAAGCAGAGTCAAGTTAAAACTTATTTAGTATCACTTCTTGTATGAAACGGCTGCCAAAATATGCGAGTGTGAGGACAAATGCAGCGACCATGATCGTAATAACCACAGGTTTACCGCGCCAACCCTTTTTCATATGCCCGATGGCTACAATGGCAAAAATAGCCCACGCAACTAACGACAATATCGTTTTATGAATGAACTCTTTAGCAAACATCCCATCAAGAAATACAAACCCCGAGAGTAATGCGAACGTGAGTAATATGGTGCCTAAATTAAGGAGTTGGTAAAGCTGGCGCTCAACAACCATCAAAGGCGGAAGGTGACTATGCACAATTGCTAAATCTTTACGTTTTAAACGTTTATCAATAAAGTAGAACTGTACACCATATAAAGTAGCAATAATTAAAATACAGTAGGCCAATAGGGATAAGGAAATGTGTGTTACTAAGCCAACCTCAATATTAATGCTTTGCAGTAAAATATGATGAGGAATAAATAAACTGGCAATTGTAAGTAAAGCACCAAAACCATAAACAACGGGCAATAGTAAAGTGGCGGGGAACTTTAGCGACACAGCTGTTACTGAAACTACAATAACCCAGCATGTTAAAAGGGAGACGTTTACAATACTTAGGTCTTGACCGTCGGATCTAAAAACAGAGTTAACTAACAGCAGCATATGCGCCACTATAGCAACCGTGCTCAATATGACGGTTACCTTTTGGCTAGGGCCTTGTTGATGAAACAGGCGTGAGAGCACGTGAGACGTTGCTAACACATAAAATAAACTGGCAATAATAGTTAAACTAATAATCAGCATTGTGCTTGGGCCACTTAATTTGAGACAAAATAATCCTTGTTGTTATATAGCCATTGTATTTTATAGCAAAGCAAATGCATAGACCTTAAAAAAAGAAACTCAACAAGGTGCACTTGAACACTGTATTGTAAGACGCCATATACGGTATACTACTTTTAATTGAAACTTAATAAGTCAATCCTGGTTAATTGAAAATCAAACTAACCGTAAAATTTTAATGGATTGATATAAACGTCTTATCGGAACCGTTACATGTTTGAGAACCTCCAAGAACGATTAGGTAAAACCTTAAAAAATATCAGTGGCCGTGGCCGTCTGACTGAAGACAACATAAAAGACACACTTCGCGAAGTGCGTATGGCATTTTTAGAAGCCGATGTGGCACTGCCTGTTGTTCGCGAGTTTGTAAAACAAGTTAAAGAACGTGCAGTTGGGGTTGAAGTTACAAAAAGCTTAAGCCCAGGCCAAGTATTTATAAAAATAGTGCGTGAAGAACTAGAAAAAGCAATGGGTGAGGCCAATGAAGAGCTAAGCCTAAATGCACAACCGCCAGCCGTTGTTATGGTAGCGGGTCTGCAAGGTGCGGGTAAAACCACCAGTGTAGCTAAGCTTGCTAAGTTTTTAAAAGAACGCAAAAAGAAATCAGTGCTTGTAGTAAGTGCCGATGTTTATCGCCCTGCTGCGATTAAACAGCTAGAAACGCTTGCTACAGAAGTTGACGTTGATTTCTTTCCAAG
>NZ_JACJDN010000416.1:0-3672 GCF_014163565.1 Pseudoalteromonas sp. SR45-5
TGTTAAGCGAAGTACTGGGACATAAGAAAAGCAAGGCGGAAAGTTTGTGTTATCTATTGTTATAAGTGGCGACAATATAGATTATGAATAGGGCGGTTTTTTGATATTACTAAACTTAAAACTTGTTGGTTACTGGATAAGCTTTATTTTTATAAGGCTGCTTAAATTAGGCAGCCATTTGTATTTAAAACTTTAAAAGCGATTACTTAAAATGGTGCATAACCATCATTTGGTTTGTTTGGGTTAGTCCAGCGCTGTTTAGCATCAACAGGAATGCGTGGAGCACCTTGTGCTGGTAATCGACCGCGCTCCCCATACAACCACAATACGAAGTTAGTTCGCTCGCCACTGGTAATAGGCTTGGCTGCGTGTGCAATATTGCCTCGATGTAACATGGCAGTACCAGGCTTAAAGGTAAGTGATTTAATGTCACCTGTGTACGGGTGATAAAAGTCCACTTGTGACCCTGTAAACTCTTCGCCTGGTAAATTTAGGTTAATGTTAAGCGTTACAGCTGATGCGTCGGTATGTGGGCGAATTGACGAATCTGTATTTGGCTCATAATAAATTGAAAAGCCAAATGTTTGTGTATCAAACCCCATAACTTCCGGGAACAGCATACGTGAAATAGGGCGCATATAAGTGTTTAGTATTTCGTTATAAAATGCTTGAAAGCTTGGCGCGGCTAAATAACCTTCTGATCGGCTATCAAGCATGGCACCACGGCGATTTAACACTATGCCGTATGGCGGGCGCATAGGGATTTGCGAATTCCATACTTGTTCTAAATATCCGCGTAATACTGCTAGTCGCTCAGGATCAAAAAATTGAAATTGAAACACATCAGGCGCTACTTCGTGTAATAACGCTTTTACGGCTAGCTCTTTTGATGGATCTTCCCATGCTTGTTTTACTGCTTCACGTATGTTTTTATCAAGTAGTGTGTCGTCTAGCGTAAACGTTGAGCTATCTATTGATGTTGCTTCCCATTCGCTCCACGCGTTTGCAATTAGGTCAGTGTTGTTTATCCAAAAGTTTTGTACTGCTGGTTCACGGTAAAGCATGGCTTGTCGTGTTGGTAACTCTAGAGCACGCGCTAGTTGTAATTGGTTGGCAAACATTTTGTGTAACTCCAGCTGTTAAATTTTGTTTATATCAATCTAGGAGTGCAATTTATTGTATTTGATTTAGTAGATAAACAGCCTGCTTTAGGAAACAGAATATATTATTTATTGATAATGAATCCTAAAACTGAGTATCTTAAGTCAAGCAGTGCTGTCCACTTAAAGCGAAGTGACATGTATCCTATTTGCTATTCAAGCATTTAGCTTAATAACAAAGGCTTTATGAAATAGACGGTGTATAAATAAACCTTTATTATAAATTCCTTATTTTGCCTATGTTATAGCTAGGATTTAATAGCAATATAAAATGGAGATTAATTGTGGAAGATAAATTAAAAGAAAAAAGTGTGACACAGAAATTTTTTGGTGAATATTCTTGGATGTATCAAGTTTCAGCGTTTGTTGCTTTTATTATGGTTATTTACATTAGCTTTAATGGAGAGGGAAATGTTTGGACACAGCTTGTGAATGGTGATTTTAATTCTGCTTTGCTTGTTAGCATTGTTGGTTACTTATCTGAATTTAGATATCGATTTATTAAAGAATCTCGCAATAACTAAAATATTAAAAAGCTGATAATTAAACCAGCCTTTTAATATTTTACTGTGGTATACCTGATTTAACGCGATTAATGGGTTGCTCTGTCACCCCAGATTTCTTCTAGGCGGCTGTCGCGACCACAACGCCAACGATAAGTGTTGTATCGGATTGGATTGTTTTTGTAATAATCTTGGTGAAAGCTTTCCCTCCCTTTTATAGGGTAAAAGGTGCTTGCGTTTAGTATAGGTGTAACCACAGTTTGATTAGGGAACTCGGCTACAACAGCTGCTTTTGTTTTTTCAGCTAATTTACGTTGTTCGTCGTTTTGTACAAATATAGCGCTTAAGTAACTAGGGCCTTTATCACAAAATTGGCCTTTGGCATCAAAGGGATCAATATTTACCCAGTAATGATCAAGTATGCCCTGATAGCTAACTATGGCCGGATCGTATGTGATTTCTACGGCCTCGTAATGGCCTTTATGATTACCATTGTATGTCGGGTTTTTAAGTTTACCGCCAGTAAAGCCCGATATTACATCGGTTACGCCTTCTAGCTTTTCAAAGTCACTTTCCATACACCAAAAACAACCTCCAGCTAGAACGGCTTTTTCGGTTTTAGCTGCATGGGAAAATGTACTAAACAAAATAACGGCAGATGTTAATGCAAGCGTAAGTGATTTTTTCATAAAATTATCCATCTGTACTGTGAGTTTATAAATACTTATAAAGTTAGACCCGCTAAGTGCTAATACAATTTCATTGTAGAGGGCTGGCCAACTTATCTATGGTGAAAAATATTGTGCTTTGACAAGTTTTATAGGGATAAGGCGAGTAACAAGATCACTATTTAAGTTAGTAGCACGGTTTAATTGGGTTAGCCAAGTATGCGTTATTTAATGGGGTGTTGAATTATGCTTACGTGTTCATTAAAGTGACAACATTCGTGATATAAATTAGCAGGTGATAAATGAACCAGTTAACAGAAACATCAATAAGCTGCCCTTATTGTGGAGAAAGTATAGAAGTATTACTTGATGCAGCAGATATTGATGAGCAATACATAGAAGACTGCCAAGTGTGCTGTAAGCCTATTTCGTTTGTGGTATTTGAAAATGATGACGAGCTAAACGTTAATGTTTACAGCGAAGACGATGCATTTTAACTCGTTAATTAGATAGTAGGCTGCAAAATTGCAGCCTTTTTACTGTGTATGTGTTTGGTTAGCTATTTTGCTCACGCGCTAATTGGTTAGGTAGAAGTTCTTCTACTATTTCGCGTGCTGGAAGCGTATAGCGTGTGCCGTCAAACATTACTGAGGTAAACTCGTTAATATTAGTAATGCCTGTTAAGGTCCAGCCTTCGCCGCGCTTTGGGCAATATACTGTGGTAGTGGGTTGTATTACTTTAAAATCGTCACTCATTACGTTCTCTTACTCTTTTTGCTTTAAAGATAATGCTTGTTAATAGGGTATGGTAAGTTAATAATGCGTGCCCATAAAGAGCTAATTTAACTAACCACTTAAATAAAATGTTTAACACCACAAAGCTTGAGCGCGTTACGCTGCGTTTAGTTACCCACAAACACGCAGCGTGTTTATTTAATATTTTAAATCACCCGCACGTGTCAGAATTTAACGACTACGAAACACCACTTAGCAAAACGCAAATCAAACAATTAATACAAGATGATATTAGTGCATATTACGAAGGTGAAGTAATTCGAGTTGCAATTGAACATAATATATCTGGAAAGTTAATGGGTACTTGTGGGCTTTATAATTTAACCCCGTGTAAAAGTAGTGCGTTTATAGGATTTGAGCTGCATCCTGACTTTTGGGATAAGGGCGTAATGTTTGAAGTGGTGACCGGTTTTATTGAAACTTTAGTTAAGCATATTCCGCTTAAACATTTGTCTGCTGAGGTGAGTGCACATAATGCACGTTCCCATAATTTACTTATGAAACTGGGCTTTAGTTTAAGAGAAAATTCTATTTGGCATAAATCAC
>NZ_JACJDN010000417.1:0-3666 GCF_014163565.1 Pseudoalteromonas sp. SR45-5
AGCGTTGTTATCTTTAAATGGCATTTCAATTGTGTACGTTAATGCTTTGAATTCTTCAGCCGTAGCTGATGAACCTACCGTTAGGTTAGCTTGACCTGGCTCATCTTTTGGATAGCCATGCTCATCTTGAAACTCAGGTGTAATAGTTAAAAGCGCAGCTTTAAAGCTATCTTCTAAACCTTTTAAGCGTTCATCGTAACTTGGAATACCTTCACTGCCTGCCACAAAGTTATATGGGATAGCTTCATCGCCGTGTATGTCTAAGTGCATATCTAAGCCAGCTTCGCGCATTTTATTAAGCACTAAGTAAACCTCAGGGCTATTTTCCATGCTTGGTGTTTGCCATTCACGGTTTAAGTTAACACCTTTAGCGTTAGTACGAAGATGTCCGCGTGCGCTACCGTCTGGATTCATATTAGGCACAACGTAAAAAACTGCTTTTGATAGAAGCGCAGCTGCATGTGGGTCTTCGTCATCAAGAAGTTTGTGCAGTAGACCTTCAACATACCACTGCGCCATTGTTTCACCTGGGTGTTGACGTGCTGTGATCCAAATGGTTTTCTTGTCTTCACTTGGCTCACCAATTTTAAGCACACTCATATCGCGGCCATCGAGTGTTTCACCAAGCGTTATTAATTGGCAAGCGCCTTGGCTTTGTGCCCAAGATAATAAATCTAAATGGCGGTCGTAACTGTATGGCGCAAAGTAAGCAAAATATACGCTGCCGCACTCTGGTTCAATTTCAAAGCTTAATGTGCCATTTTCATAGCTTGATGGTACACGAAACCATGTTTGGCGGTCATATGATGCAACGGCTTGGTACCCTTCCCAACCATCTGGGTAAGCTGATTTATCAAGCTCATTAATATTTAACTTATGCAATTGGTACGGTGTTGTTTCAAGACGAAAGTGAAACCACTGATAAAATTCAGACTGGTGATCTTTATTAATTTCTAATTGAATATTTAAAGGATCGGTGGCTTCAATAACTTTGATATTACCACTGTCGAAATTGCTGCTGATTTTCATGAAAAAACCTTTAGGTTGAATAAGTTTATCTGCTTATTAATTCACAGAACTGACATTATTTTATAAATAGTAAAACGAATGTGCATCTTCTTAATTAAAGCCTATCACAAGGCATACGGTTTAAAAATAATACACGACCAAAAAAGCCAGCAACATGCTGGCTTTTAAGTCACTGCAAATAAATTAGCGAGGTAAGCTTGGGAATGACACTTCGGCCATATCGCGCATACAACGAACTACTTGGCAGCTGTAACCAAACTCATTGTCGTACCATACATATAAAACAATACGGTTATCTTCAACAATTGTTGCTTGTGAATCAACAACACCTGCGTAACGGCTACCTACTAAATCGGTAGATACAATTTCCGTTGATGCAGTGTAATCAATTTGATCACGTAAGTCTGAATGAAGTGCTGTATCGCGTAAAAATGCGTTTAGCTCTTCAACTGATGTGCTTGTTGCTAAGTTAAGATTTAAAATAGCTAGCGACACATTAGGTGTAGGTACGCGGATTGCGTTACCTGTTAACTTGCCTTCAAGCTCTGGTAATGCTTTTGAAACCGCTTTTGCAGCACCTGTTTCAGTAATTACCATATTGAGTGCTGCGGCACGGCCACGGCGCTCTGCTTTGTGGTAGTTATCAATAAGGTTTTGATCGTTCGTGTACGAGTGTACAGTTTCAACATGGCCATTATTGATACCAAACTTATCGTTTAATGCTTTAAGCGTTGGTGTAATTGCATTGGTTGTACAGCTTGCTGCACAAACAATTTTATCTTCAGGTAAAATATCTTTGTTATTAACACCATATACGATGTTTTTGATATTGCCTTTTGCAGGAGCTGTTAATAATACTTTTGCAGCGCCCTTACACTCTAGGTGCTGGCCAAGGCCCGCTTCGTCTTTCCAAATACCGGTGTTATCAACAATTAATGCATTGTCGATACCGTATTGAGTGTAATCAATTTCGCTAGGAGAGTTAGCGTAAATAACTTGAATGTAGCTACCGTTAGCTTTAATTGCATTGCGCTCTTTATCAATCGTGATTGAGCCATTAAATGGACCATGAATTGAATCACGACGCAGTAAGCTTGCACGCTTTTCAAGATCCCCATCTTTACCACCACGCACAACAATAGCGCGCAAACGTAAATCTGAATATGGACCTGATTTTTCAATTAATAAGCGCGCTAATAAACGACCGATACGACCAAAACCATACAATACTACATCGCGTGGCTCTTTCGCTGGTGAGTCTGTTATTTCTGCAAGTTCATCTTTTACAAACTCTTCTACTGAACGACCTTTTGCGGCTTCAGTGAACAAATAACTATATGCAAGCTTACCAATATCAATACGTGCTGAGTTTAATTCCATTTTGCTGATAGCTTCTAAAAATGGGAAGCTTTCGCGCAAACGTAATTTAGTGCCTTCAAACTGAGCAACGGTTTTGTGAGATTTGATAATATCGATAGTACTGGCATTTACGAGAGGACGGCCATATACAGCGATTTCGATACCACGATTACGGTAAAGCTTACCAATAATTGGTTGCATGCTTTCTGCGTAATCTTGGCGCTCTTGCCAACTATTTGTGTATTCTAACTCGTGAGATGAGGTCATTTTATTTACCTAAGTTTATCATTTTGAACGGATAGCCTTTAAAAATGCACTATATTTTGAGAGTAATGCACTTCAGGCAGGGCTATTCTAATTTAAACTGAAGTTATTCTCTACTGTTAGGCATTAAATGATTGCGTTAGAATAACAAAGTAAATATTCATTTGGGGTTAAGGAATGCTTAAAAAAGCAAGTGTACTATTGGGTTTGCTAACATTGGCAGGGTGTGAAGAGCCGTTAACACTCGCACAAGTGTGCAAAGAAACACCTGGCTTTTGTAGCGACTTAAACAAAGACAGTCACTGCAAGGATGAGCGTTCTGATGTAATTATCAAACGCTACATAGAATACAAAGACCCTACTGATGAAAATAAATACCAATTACTCAAGGACTTTGAATCTTATAACCAATGCATAACTTTGGCCGCTAAAATTGAACATATTAAGTTAAAAGCTAAAAAAACGTCACGTATTGATGGTCAATTAACGAGTATTAAAGAAATGACTCGGTTATATCAAGATACCCAAAATACAAACCACCCAGGTTTGCTTTACTACCAATGGTCACGAAATAACAACCAAAGTGCGTTGACTAAATTATTGGCTATAGAAAATGATAAAAGTGTAACGCAAAGTGCCGAAATGCAATTTTTTTTAGCATCGTACTATATTAAATTTGATGATGAAAAAACCATTGATTTACTTTATAAAACTCTAGAGCTCAATAAAAAAGACAACATACCGAATCCGGAAGTGTATACATCACTTATTAGTCTTTTTTATAAACATGATAAGTTTAAGCACGCATATATATTTTCTAAAGTAGCGCAAATGTCGGGGATTGAAAATATTGATGTATTTGAAATTGAGCAGAAATTAGTCGCAAATGGTAAAAGCTTAGATAGCCTAGATGTACTTGCAGAGCAAACATTTCAGCAAATAATGGCAGGTGATTTTGTATCTCCTCGAGAGTTTTAATTTATAATCGCAAAAATAACCTAATACCAATCTGCT
>NZ_JACJDN010000418.1:0-3653 GCF_014163565.1 Pseudoalteromonas sp. SR45-5
AAGGTTTCTAGGCCCGTGCGAATAAGTAACGCTTTGGTATCGGCGTTCTCTCTGGCTATTTTAGGTGGGCGACCACGGCGTATTGGTGTTGATGTATTTTTGTTCATGTACATATATTAGACCGATCGACTTTAAATAATCAAGCATAAATTTAAATTGTTTAAAAATACTTCAAGTTAGGGGCGGGCTACTAATTTAAGATTAATGAAATAAAAGTGTCACGATTACATTTTTGTTTGGAACTTAGTCAATATTAGTCGGTCACAAATAAAGCACATAAGTGCTTTTTAGCGATTATTGAGTCGCATTTTATTTAGCATAAAACCGGTCAAATTAAATGTTGTATGACCACTTACTTTTTTAAATGTTAATTCATTTTTGCATCAGCAGCTTAGTTAAAGTCAAACAATTTAATTGCTTTTACGATTTGAATTTTACATTTTTATTAACTATTCATTAAATGTAGATTTCACTAATGCTATACAATATACAAATAAAAAGGTGAGGATATTACCGATGAAGAGACAGAAAAGAGATCGTTTAGAAAGAGCTCATTCTCAAGGTTTTAAAGCAGGTTTAGCAGGTCGCTCAAAAGAGCTATGCCCTTATCAACAAGTAGATCCCAAATCAGAGTGGTTAGGAGGTTGGCGTGAAGCGATTGAAAACCGCAACATGTACAAAACCTAAAATCAATAATCGAATTTAAGCAAAAAGGCCTCCATGTTGGAGGCCTTTTTGTACGCATTTAAAAATTAAAACGCGCTAGTGTCTTGGAACAAGCCCACTTTTAAATCTTTTGCTTCGTAAATTACTCGACCATCTACTTCTACAGTGCCATCTGCAACGCCCATGAACAATTTACGTTTAATTACGCGTTTCATTACAAGGCGGTAAGTTACTTTTTTATTAGTTGGTAAAATTTGGCCAGTAAATTTAACTTCACCCACACCTAGCGCACGGCCAAGACCAGGGCCACCAGACCAACCTAAGTAAAAACCAACTAGTTGCCACATAGCATCTAAGCCTAAACAACCTGGCATTACTGGGTCGCCTTTAAAATGACAATCGAAAAACCACAGGCTAGGGTCAATATCAAGCTCAGCAACAATTTCGCCTTTCCCATGAATACCGCCATCAGCAGTAATAGAGGTAATGCGGTCCATCATTAACATGTTGTCACTTGGTAAGCGGCAGTTGCCTTCACCAAACATTTCACCTTGACCACACAGGATCAACTCTTCTTTTGTATAGCTATTTTTAGGTTCCATAACACTTATCTTCGCTTAGAAATTGCCAAGTACTTTAGCGTACACTTGTACGCTAAACAACTCGGAGCAGTTAAAAAATCAAAATATTGCATATTAAATCATCAATCAATCAACGCGATTGGTTTTTGCACTATAAAACCGCGCAATTACAATCAGAAATCATTATAATTAACGCTGTCTTATAACCAGTCTAAAGGAAGTTTATGATCCTTTTTGTTAACTCACTAACTGTGATTGATTTTTCTTACTTATGTAACAAACGCGGCGCCGTTGGCGAGAGCTGGATTGTTGATTTAACTTTGCACGGTAAACTTAACGAAGAGTCTATGGTTTTAGACTTTGGTTTAGTTAAAAAGCAAATTAAAGGCATTATAGATGAGTGTATTGATCACCGTTTAGCAATTCCTACAGGGCTTAATGGTACTGTATCTGAATTTGACGAGCATAAAACACTCGACTGTACATTTGGTGAAAATAATCACTTAGCTATGAGCGCTCCTCATCAAGCTTATTGCATGATTAACGCAGATGAAGTAACTGTTGAATCGGTTACCGAATTTTTAATTGCGACTATTTTACCGAAGCTACCAGATAACATCGAAAAAATTGAGCTGTCTCTTAAGCCTGAACACAGCCAAAGTTTTTACTATCATTACAGCCATGGCCTTAAAAAGCATGACGGTAATTGCCAGCGTATTATTCATGGGCATCGTTCTCAAATTGGTATTAGCCTAGATGGTATTTCTATGCCGCGCTTGCAAAAAGAATGGTCTCAAAAGTGGGAAGATATTTACTTAGCCACCAGTGAAGATCAAATTAACGCTGCTGATTTAAAACACATAACAGCCAAAGCGGGTGATGTATGTTTTGCTTATACATCGGCACAAGGCTATTTTGAAATGGCTATAAGCGAGTCTCGTTGCGACATTTTGCCAGTAGATACCACTGTAGAATGTATTGCTGAACATGTAGCTGGCCAAATTAAAGCCCAATACCCAGAAAAAGCAGTGAAAGTAACGGCTTATGAAGGTGTTGGAAAAGGATCGATTAGTTATGTTTAAAACACTTTTAGCAACAGCGCTTGTTGCATCTGCTAGCTTTAGTGCTATGGCGCTTGAGTTAAAAGGACATTTAACACAAGGCGGTTTAGTTACTGGAAAGCTAGAAAACGCTAAATCAGTAAGCTTAGATGGCAAAAGCTTAAAACTTTCACCAAAGGGTGACTTTGTATTTGGTTTTGGTCGTGACGCTGAAACTACTCATACTTTAAAATGGGTAGATAACAATGGTAAATCGCATTCACAGCCAATAGCTATCACAAAGCGCGAATATAAAATTGATAAAATTACCGGTGTAGCTAAAAAATATGTCTCTCCGCCAAAAGAAGTTAGTGCGCGTATAAGCCGTGAAGCAGTTGCTGTGCGAAAAGCCAGAGAAGTAGACTCTGATTTATTGTACTTTTTAGACCCTGTGTTAAAGCCTGCAGAAGGGCGCATATCGGGTGTTTACGGTAGTCAGCGCTATTTTAATGGCGAGCCTCGTCGTCCGCACTTTGGCTTAGATATCGCGAATAAAACGGGCTCTCCTGTTTACGCGCCTATTAGTGGTACCGTGGTATTTGCTGAACCTGATTTATACTACTCTGGCGGAACATTAATTATTGATCATGGCCATGGTATTACCTCAACTTACATTCACTTAAGTAAGCTTGATGTAAAAGTGGGTGATAAAATTGAGCAAGGTAACAAAGTGGCTGAAATTGGTGCAACTGGACGTGTAACGGGTCCTCACCTAGATTGGCGTTTTAACTGGAAAGGCGAACGCCTTGATCCTGCATTACTAATGCAAGATACATTAGCAAACAAAAAGTAGAGATTATGACTGACGTAAATCGCGATGCAATAATTGCTCAGCGTATTGAAGACTCAACCACATCGGTAACTAAAACCGTGTTTCCAGGGCGTACTAATCATCACAATACTTTATTTGGTGGTGATGCACTGGCGTGGATGGATGAAGTGGCATTTATAGCAGCGACTCGTTTTTGTCGTAAGCCTTTGGTAACTATATCTTCTGATAGAGTCGACTTTAAAGAAGCCATACCAGCAGGTACTTTTGCAGAGTTAATAGCTAAAGTAGTGCATGTAGGTAACACCAGCTTAAAAGTTGACGTAGATATATTATTAGAAACTATGCACAAAGACGATAAGCATTCAGCCATTAGTGGCAGCTTTACCTTTGTTGCAGTTGATGATAACCACAGACCGACTCCGGTAGTATGCGATAAAATGATTTATGGTTTTGATTAACTTAAAGCTTTGAATATGCGCTAAAGTAAATTTATATAAGCACCTTAATTGGTGCTTATATAACCCCATAAAAGAA
>NZ_JACJDN010000419.1:0-3649 GCF_014163565.1 Pseudoalteromonas sp. SR45-5
AGGTTACTGAGGTTTTGCTTCATTCGGTGGGCATTATCTGCGAGTACCGTTGCGATATCGCTCAAACCTATTGACACATCATTACTATTGGGGAGGCTTGCAAGCTCTGCAAATAAAGATAAAGTGACTTGAATGTTGTGTAACTCATTTAATGCATGTTCTTTTAATTTGTTATCCATTACCAATTCCATAATAAACATTTACGTAATTATTGAGTAATTCAGCAGTTACGGAAGTACTTCAACGATTTCAGCCTCTAACTTAACTTAAAACGTAAATCGCGCAACTGATCAGGATTAACTACTGTTTATTGACGTAACTCCTTAATTTTAATCTGTAATTCAGTAATACCCTTTAGTAATTCGTTGGTTTATGTATTAACATAAACTCTAAATCGCCTGCTTTTACGCTTTCAAGGGCTGCGGGGGTTTTAGCTATAAGTGGTTCGCCTACTTCATCTATGAATTTGTTTTCGTCTTGCATAACATGCAGCTGTATTTGTATGTCTGTATGTTGCATTTGCAATGTTCCCAGTAGCACGTAGTTGTTTGGATGTTTGCCTTCTAACATATCGACTATCAACGTATCTACGCACTCTACGGCTTCGGCTGCTACGTTAACCGCTTCGCTCATTGGTGCTTTACTCATGGTGTTGCTCATTAAAATAGTCTCCTTTGACGGCGCTCAGTTTCTACACTGCGCTGGTGCTGGATAATTTCAGCTATGCGGCGCTCTGTTAGTTTAAATTTATTGGCAAGTTGTTCGATGTTGTTGCCTTTATATTCTTGCCATATTTGTATATCGCGCAGGGCTGCTTTTAGGCGTTGGTCGGTGGGTATGTAAACATCACGTCCACCAAAGTAATGACCTATTGCCAAAGTTATAGCTTCGCCTACCCCTTGTGGGTTGTTTACGCTGGCTTTGGTTAGCTGCGACTCAATAAGTAGTGCAAGCGATTGTAAGTTGCTAGGCCAACGTTTACGTACTTCGGCTGCATCCTCGGTAGATAGCTTGCTTAGGCAGTCTTGCAGCTGCTCTACACTTTCGCCAAATAGCTCTGATTGTTGTTCTTGTTGGTTAGTCATTATCACCTCTATGTTGCTCTTTATGTAATTCTCGTTTTTGCCACTGCTTAAGTGATTCAAGCACTTTAAGTGCTTGTTGTTGGGTTAAGAAATGAGTATGAAAACTTATATTTTTACCTAGTTTATTACGATTTAGAACGCGATTAATGTAGCTATCTAATGCGGTTTCTGAGCCATCACGCACAAAACCTTGTTTGTGCATGGTGATCCAAATTGCGCGTATTTTGTTTATTTCGCCAAATTGCTTTGGATCAGACTTTGGGCTTAAACGGCGTTTAGCCTTTGTTTTAAACCCTGCTTTTTTAAAGTGTTCTAACACTTTGTTTAGCTCTGGCAAGCTCATTTTGCTGCATGATGTTTTGCCCGCTGCGCCAAGTAGTGCGGCGCGGTAGGTGTCGCCGTCTAGCCCTAGCTGCCCTTTAGCGATGTGAATTAGCTGAATTAACTTTGCTTTAGTCATTTTTAAACTCTTCTAGCTGCGCACGTAGGCTTAAATAGCTTTGACCTATGTCGTTAGCTTCTTGGTCTGTAAATACGCTGGTGTCTACTGCTAGCTTGTGTGAGCACTCTAAAAATTTAACGAGTGCAACAAGCTGCCTTAGTTCTAATGTGGGTTGTATTAATAGGGCCATGTGACCTCCTTTTGTTGCTTTGTTTTTATCAAAGTGCTTTTAGTTTTAGATAAAGCACTTTGATAAAAAGCCGCATCCGTGCGCGCTTTTTGGTTACTTAATTAGGCTTTGTGGTTGTGCCTGTTGGTGTTACTGGATTTACGCTTACCAGTTGGCTTTGCACTACAAAGGTGATGTTTTGAAATACAAAGTTAAGATTTACTGGCTCTTTACTTTGCGCTACCTGGTTAACGATATTTTGTAGCTCGCTGTGTTCACTTACTTGAATTGTTATGCCTTCCATGAATTGCTCCTTACAACTTGGCTATATCAAGTGAGATTGCGTGTTCTTGTTCACCTATGGTTTCGTAAAAACGAATAAAGCGAGTGGAGTCTATGACTTGAATTGCATCGGCTATAATGTCCATGGCACGCTGCCATTTACCTGTATCGTCAGTAATTTTAAGACGACGTAAACCAAGCACTTTTTGCACACTTACTTTGCCTTTTTTATCGGTGGCAAAGGTTTGCTCAATAATAAGTTTAAGATTTTCGTTCGCGCCTTCGCTCCATTCGTTTAAGCATTCGTCTATTAGTTCTTTGGCTACTAGTAGCTCGGGGCCAAGCTCTATGCTTTCTTGTACTTGTAGCGTTACTTTTTGTTGGTGATCAAAACTGCGTAGTGTGACGTTTCCTTTTTTACCGCCCATTTCTACTGCGTACTCTTGAGCTAGTAAGCCAAGGAACGCGTCGAACTCGCTAAACTGTTGTGCTTTAAATTCAGCCAGGGCTTTGCTTTGCTGTTTGGCTTTAGCTATTGCTGTTTGTACAAATTCATGGCGAATTATATCGGCTGGACGAATAGCCTTAACCGGTACTTGATGGCCTTTGTGGTTTGTTAAAAACTCTTGTGGCATGGGGGTTTATCCTTCTATAAACATGATGATTTGACCGTGTAACTTGGCTGGGCGAACTTGGCGGGTTTGCCCGTTTTTAGTTTCCGTTATTACTGGTAAATGTGCTGGGGCTTGGCCTGCTACCTCGATTACATGACAGCTAAAGCCTTTGTGCGAGCTGATTACTTGCAGCCCTCTTTTTTGTAGTTCGATTAGTGTGTTACGTAGTTGCATGGTTATTTACTCCCGCATAGTTTTGAGTTGGAGCAACCATTGCGGCATGCTTTATAAAGAGCGACGCGTATATGATTGGTTGCTGCGAACTTTCTGTTTTGGTGCTCAAGACACTGATTTACTGCTATATCGCCAAGGATTGGGCAATCAACTGTAAATGCCATATAAACACCCTCTACACGCTGCTGTATTACGTGTGTAGAGGCTTTGTATTTATTGTTTAGTACCTGGCTTACAGTTGCTTTGCTCACGCCAAGTTTTTCTGCTACTAGGCGCATTCCTTGCCTTTCAACTTCGTCTTTTAAGACGTGTAACCAGTTATTGGTAATCATGCGCCTCTCCTAATGTTACGGGTGCTATTACATTGGCTTTGCGCTTTACTTCTTTGAACTTTACGAGCTTGTTTAGGTTGGTGTCGTATATGCCTGAGGCCTTTGGTATTGGGCGCATTGGGCCGGTATTTTTAAGCAGTCGATAAATTGTTGCTTCACCCGCACGCTCTATTATTGAGCCTGTACGCGGAGCTGATTTAGCAATAAATACATATCCTGCTTTTTTTAAAATTGAGATATATGATCGGGCCGAGGCTAACGACACATCGGATGTACTGGCTACTTGGCCCGCGTCAAATTCGTTGAGGATTCGCATTGATTGCCACATGCGCTGTCTCCCTGAGTTTTGTTTAGTGGCACCATCATTTATAGGCTGTTCAAACGGGTTATATTGGTCGTTTAAAAGCGAGTATGTGACCTCTTCATGGTCTACATGCTCAGCAAGTGCTTTTGCTATGACTAAGCGTTTAGCAAAGGTTTTTAACTGAGCT
>NZ_JACJDN010000041.1:0-13264 GCF_014163565.1 Pseudoalteromonas sp. SR45-5
AATATCAAACACTTCTATATTCTGCGTAAAAATACAGTAATCGATTGAACCAAAATAGGAACTCAGCTATGGTTTGTTTATCAATAAAACAAATTTAAAAACGAGTTAATCTACAGGCTCGTTATGTGAATCGTGGATTTCTACATGAGTGAGAAGTTTTCAAAAATAGAAGATTACGTCATAGCTAGTGACACTGGTGCTCGCGATGGTATTGGCGTCGAAATATATGTAGGTAACAATATGGTCATGGAAATCTTCCGGGAAGACACTAAAAAGAAAAGAGAAGTTACTCTGTTCCAAGATGAGCTAGATTTAGAACTAGTCGAACAAGCAATCGCTCTTTTCAAAGAAGAAATACCCGAGGACTTTCAAGATTAAATCAGCAAATTCACATAACAACCCAATCAACACACTCACTTCGTTCGCTGGGACGCATACACGCGGGGCGGCTGCGCCATTATGCCCCACATGTCTGCGCCCGTTATTGGAAAGTTAGGTGTATCTATGGATCTGAGTATGCATCGAGTTATTGAAAAACTAATTCAATGGAGTGTCCCATTTTTAAATGTATTCCGAAGACCTCCTGTATGGCCTTTTTCTTTTGATGATTTAAAAGGAATGGATGAAAATACATTAGGTTTTAATTTGTATGTATTTTTAAATTCACGTGGGTTTAATTATTTACCGAAATATGAAGTACATGATGCGTACCATACGCTTCTCGGCTATGGAACTACCTCGATTGAAGAATTGAAGTTACAAGCTTTTATGTGGGGGAATAATAATTCAACATTTGCAGGTAGAGTCTTATTTATTATCGGCTTAATTTTGTTTCCAACAAAATACAAATTATTTAAAGTTGAGATTATTAGAGGTAAAAAGTCTAAAAAATTGAAAGGCTACGATGTAATCGAAATGATTAACAAGCCTCTTTTACAGTTAAGAGAAGAATTATGCATAAGTTAATTTCTACTATATCAGTAGTTTTTTTGGGGTTTATTGTTTGGATTATCTATTTAGCAAACACAGCTCAACACAGTATTTTCTTTGAGTTCGTAGCAAGTATTCCTTACGGAGACAAATTAGGACATTTTTGCTTATTTGGCTTGTTAACATTAGGAGCTAACTTTGCTTTTAAACTTAAATCATTTACATTACTTTCATTAAAGATATATTTAGGCTCATCTGTTGTTTTCGTATTCGTTCTAGTTGAAGAGTTAAGTCAATACTTCATACCTAGCAGGACGCTAGACGCAACTGATTTACTTGCTGATATCGTAGGTATTATTACGTTCAGTCTCGTAACTAAGTTTATCAGCAAATACACCTAACAATGGTTTTCAAGACGGACAAATTACAGTTGGCTTTTTGTTCGTGCCTCACTTATTTTAGCCAACTGCAATTTGTCGCTTAAAACGGCGTTATAAGCCAAAGGAAGTTCGGTGATGAAATCGATAATTGGAAAACTTGATGTGTTAAGCGTGTTTGCAGCGTGGACACTTTTAATAGTTTTCTTTGTATCTCTGGCTTATGGGAAAATGTTTTCTGAACCTAACGCAAGTGCTAGTCATTTAGTTTATTTGTTTGGGGCATTCTTTTGCACAGTTTTAATTCATATTGTTTTGGCATTTTTTAACCGTTGCCCACATTGCGATAAATGTTTAACTGTTCAAGGTTTTAAAAAGCCTCATCCAGCATCAAGTGGTAGCTGGGATAAAGTTGTTTGGCGCTGGTTTTCTGGTTCAATTGTTTGTATCCATTGCGGGCAAAGAGTGGCAACTAATGGCTTATAACAAGTTGCTCAAGTTCGCTCGTAAACTCACTGGGACAATTAACAGTTGGTTTGGCGCTTCGCGCAAGTTTAGCCAACAGTCAATTGCCCCTTAGCAAAGCGTTATTATGTGTATATATCTCCACATAATTAACTAGACACCCACTCTAATTTTGCACTTTTCGAAGTTCCTAGATTCTAATTGGAAGTGCACCACCTAATTCATTATGGCTAAAGTACAAAATTAACGGTGGGTGTCATCTCAAAATTTCATCTTAAAATTTACTAAAAACAAAGCAACACTTCATAAAACCAGCGATTTAAAGCCAAAATTACTGGTTTTATAAATTAATTAACTGCAAAGTCTTTTGTTTCTAAATAGCTTGGTACGGTTTTAAAACATGCCTCTAGTTTGCTTTTAAGCGCAGTGCTTATCGAAGCATCACACTTCAATTTCCCGTTATATTTACTCATAGTAAGCGGTACTAAGCTTAACGAGTCATAGCTTGGCTTGCTTTGTATTTTATGAATTACTAAACCTTGCTGCTCTGTTAGCTTTATTAATGCAAACACATTTTTTTGTGCTTGATTAGTCGTTATTTTTTCAACATATAGCGGGTTTTTAAAGGTTAGCTTTGTAGTAAAAAGTACGTTGCCACCGCGTTCAAAATGGCCGTTAAATACAGTTACATTTAAGGTGGGTGTTTTTTTATTTATTAATAAATTTAGGTCAAATTTGGTTGGTAAAATAGTGATCTTTTCTTGCTCGTCTGCTGCTTTATTTAAAATATTTTTGATTGTTTTTAAGTGGGTGTCATCCGTAGTTACTTCATACACTATTTGGTAGTTGTGTGGAGGGGCGTATAAAGGCATGTGGCTGGCAAGTACTTTATCGCCGGCTAAAATAAGCGCCATACCATGGAAGCCATTATAGCTTTGGGTTTTGTGTGAATTGTGTTGAGGTGTATTTGCGTGCGCTGCACTCGATAATAAAATAAAAAATAGCAGTATGTGTTTCATGTTAGTGCTCAAAAAATATATATAGCGCCACTATAAGCTGATTTTTATATACAAATAATCGATAATAAGTGATTAGTTGTTTCCTTTTAGTTAATACGGTTTGGCGCTATGCATTTAGATGACATTGAAAAAGTAATTCATATGGCGGGTTCGCAAAATCTGCATACAACCGCTAAGCACTTTAATATTACCCCTGGTGCGCTGTCTAAAACGCTAAAAAAGGTTGAGGCAAACTTAGCCACGGAGCTTTTTAACCGCGTAGGTAAAACCTTAGTACTTAATGATAAAGGCAAAGAATTTGTTAAGCACAGTAGCGATTTAGTTCATAATTACCAGCAGCTTACTAGCCGTTTTAAAAGCGATAGTCATAAATTTAATGCGGTTATTGCAGGCCCTGCCATTTTACTCAAAAGTGGCGTTAAAAAGCTGCTTACACCTCTTAGCAACCTGCCTTGCTCGGTGCGTATTAATAATATATTTGAAGATGAAGCCATAAGCCAAGTTGCATCAGGCTCGGCGCATATTGCGTTAGTAACTCGCGAGGCATTCAACAACAGCTCACATACTAATTTAGTGTCGGTTGACGTATTTAATACTGAGTTTAGTGTAGCTGCGTCTCCTTCACATCAGCTAGTACAAAAAGGCTCTTTAACACTCAATAAAAACCAATTACTACAATTGTCTTTTGCATGCCCGTTGTTTTCACCACTGCGCGGCCTTGAACAAGGTATTGGCTCCGACGGCTGGCAAGATGAAATAGCCCCGCGCAATATTGTATTTAGATGTAGCGATTACAGTACATTAATAGAGGTGGTACAAAGTGGCTTGGCGTTGGCATATTTACCAAATTTCGTGATTGATGATTTAGGGCTTAAAAAATTAACTGTAAAGGGGGTTAACAGTCGCTACAGCGAAGACATAGTAATGATTTACAAACCATCAAAAGCTGATGGCTGGCTTAATAAACTCATGCACTCTTTGTAGAGAATTTATCAATTTAAGTTCAATGCAAAGTATTACTTAGCTAAGCAGTGGTTAGCTAATATCAGCAACAATGCACTGATTACGGCCATGTTCTTTTGCATGTTAAAGTGCTTTGTCAGCACATTTGTAAACTTGGTCTATGTCGTTACTGTGCTCAGGACTAAAAAAATCAAACTAAGTGCATAAAAAAGGCCAGATGCAAACGCTACTGGCCTTTCATTAAAACCGTCATGTATTTAGAGATGACGGGATGTTATTTAAACTTATTTACTTACGTTTTTACGGCGTCTATTAAACCATACTAATGGAGTAAGTAATAAAGCTATAAAGCCAAAACTACCACCACCGCTAGATTTTGATTCAGTTACAGGCACTGTTGCTACCGCTTCATTTTTTACCATTACAGTACTTTGTTGAGTCACAGTTGTTACACCATCACTTACGGCAACTTCAAAAACAAGCTCTTCATCTGCAGTAATAGCTGCAGGTGTGAAGCTTAAAGTTTCAGTGTCAGTACCAGTGAGCGTAGCAGCACTACCGCTAACCTGAGTCCAAGCATAAGTTAGTGTTTGACCATTGCGATCTGTAGCTGTTGCTGTAATTGTTCCTGTAGCAGATTCAGTAATTTCCGCCGATGCACTTTCGACTAAAACAAGTGGGGCTGCGTTATCACATGCTAGTGAATCACCCGCTACAAGCTCTGAAAATACAGGAGATAAAACGTTAGACATAGTTAGGTTATCAATCCACCAACCTAAATCATCAACTGCGCCATCTGATGAGATTCTAAAGCGCACTTTTACTAAGTTGCCGTTTAGAGCATCACCAAAGTTGATAGTTTCATAATTACCATACGCGCCACTATCTTGTACGTTATTACCTGTAAAAGTTTCACGTTCTTGAAGTTCTTGCGAATCATTTTCGATTAGAACAGCGTCATAGCCAACATCAAATGTGCCGCCAATTTCAGTAGCATCAACCCAGTCACCGCCATTAACACTAACTTCTACAACACCACCATCCCAGTTTTGCTCAATACTATAGAAATGCCAAAATGAGATTTCAAAGTCGCCTGAGTAACCAACTTCGAATGACTTACTCTCTACTGCTACATCTGATTGGAAACCATTATTTACAAGGCGCATTGCCTGTGTGCCTAGCCCAAACCCACCTTGTTCAAAGAAGGCAATATTACTACTATTATCCATTACCTGAGTGCCAACAGCTAAGTCACCACCAAACATTACGTTTTCTTTTAAATCTAATAGTGATGAACTTGCTACTTCCATATCATCTGAAGCTACAGCTCCAACAGGCATTTCTGATTTAAAGCCCATATTTACTTCAAACGTGAGTGTTTGATCAAGCGCTTCAACAATATCATCGTCTGTTTCAATTTCAGGAAATGTGACTTCAATTTCTAGTGTTTCAGCTGTACCCGCTTCGTTCAAAGTAACTTTGATATCGTTACTTGTTATTGCTTCGTACGGTTGAACTTCACCAAAAGTAAGTAAACCATCATTTTCAAATGTTACATCGTGATCGCTTATAACAGTCAGCTGTGCTGTTGTACCACTAAGTACTTCACTACCACGGTTAGTAATTGTTACGCTAACAGTACTCGTTTCGCCTTTATCTAAAATATTATCATTAGTACAAAAACCAAGCTCTGTACCATTGTACATGTTGTTTAAGTCAGCACTTGCAAATGCATAGCTAGAAAGCTGTGTTTTATCTGATTCAACCACACCAGTAAGGTCATTACTGAAACGATCTGGCGATACTGCGCCAAGGCCCATACCACGTTTAGCAAATGCACCTACCATTAATTTGTAATCAGCAGGGTCTACTGCATAGGCAGCAGCTAAAATAGCATCACGTGCTTCAGTGTAGGTTGGTGCTATAGGTGTTAATTTGTAACCTGCAACTAAGTAATCTGCCATTCGAGTTTGTGCTTCATTAAAGCCATGCTCGTTAATAAGCGCTACATAGTTTTCCCATAATACAGTTGCCCAAATTTCGCCGGCAGCATGAGGAGAAGCCACGCTTGTTGGTGATATACCAATATCAGCACCAGCATTTTCAGTAATATGGCGGAACGACAATGCATTTACATCTGTATCAGTTGAATAAGGAAGACGACGAATACCGAAGTAGAAGTCTTCTACAAATGTGCCGCTACCATATGCTTTTTGGAACTTATCGTTACCTGTAATATTTATATCGCTTTCTTTAGCGATAAACATTAATGAGTGGAAATCGCCCCAGCCTTCGCCCATTGCGCGGCCTTGGAAGTTAATAAGGCCTGATGAATTACCGACTAAGCGGTTACTAATGTAGTGACCCCATTCATGAGCAATAATACCATTATCAAACGTACCATCTTTTAATGTTGCTTTGGTAAACATGTCTACAGTAACAACTTCACCAGCATCAATTAGGTCATACATTGCATGACCATCAGCGTAATTTAAACCCATATTTGGAATGGTTACAGTATCGTCTTCACCGCCCATTGGTGCCGGTTCTGCCGTATCTGGGTCATTATTAACAACGATAGTTGCTATTGCACCTGCATCTTGTGCATTTTTTACTTTAACTGTAAAAGCACATGAGCCACGATCTACAATTGCAATTTTCCCTGCTAGTTCAGCAGCATTTATAGCAGGCTCACAACCATCATTAATACTTGTTGAATCTACTGTATTTCCATCATCTAAACGAACAACTTCTGCAGCCACATCACTGAATTGGTATTTACCAAAGCCAGATTCTTTTGTTGAAGCTAAAAGGCCTAAAGAGTCATGTGAAGTTACTGTAATACCAAAATCTACACCAACAGTGGCATCTTTACTGTTGTACAAGTACATTTGCATACGTGGGCTAGCACCATCAGCTGGTGTAGACATATTTGCATTATTACGACCTGAGTTATCTTGAGCCTGTGCTTCAATCGGGTCGCCTTCTATGCCGCCACGACCAAAGTTAGATACTTGAGCTACATTTGATGTTTCATCAAAACCATGATCATAGAAAAAATCATGTAAAAAGTTATTCATATAAAACAAGTTAACAATAGCCGCTTTACGGTTTGCGTAGCTATTTGCGACTTCATCTACTTGATAAGGGTAGTCAAATGTGAAGTCTGCTGTTGTTTCAGCAGTAAAGTCACCTTCACTAAAGTCTTGAGGTGCAACCACATCTGCGTAAGCAAATACGTTATTACCCGAAGTTGTCGTTGCGTCATCAGCTAACCATGGGTCCATTGTGCTTAGTTTGCTGTAGTAAGATAGAGATACCATTGGCGCATCTAAAATCTCCGTCTCGTCTACTTGTCCTGGGCCATCTGCAGGAATTACGTCACCGTGCGGACTTTCCATTGGGTAGCCATCTTGGTTTGCGTAAACACGGTAATTAAAGTCAGCTGCATGAGATTTCAAATCTTTCGCAAAATATACTTTGCTGTTATTTGAATCTACTACGTAGCTAAAGTAGTCACTTTCTAAAGAGCCAACTTCTGCTACTTCTACTTCAATGTAGTAAGCTGATTTAAGCTCGCCTGCCACTTCAAAAAACACTTCTTTTGCACGTGGCGTACCTAAAACAATCTTAGAGTCATCTAATGATTTAGCCTCATATTTTGCATAGCCACCTTCATTACCAATTTTACGAAGTGAGACATCAATATTAGCTAATTCACTAAATGCTTTTTTTATACTTTGCTCAGAGTTTACAAAACCCGTTAATGCAGCAAGTTTATTTTTAGATGACGACGTATCAGCAAAATACCCCGAGCTTGCTACTAGGTTGTACTCTTTATCCATTAACAAGTTGTATTCGCGGTTAAAAACTTCAACACCGTTTACTTGTTGCTTGTATTTTGCACTAATAGAGCCACGTTTTTGCTCTGATAAATCAACCATAACAGCAGAAGATGCTGTTGCTTTACGATTACTAATACCTGTTAAAGTTTCAATATAAAAGTCAGCAGCATATTGGTTACGGTTATCAGCAGCGATTAAAGCCATGTCAGGCTTACGCTGACCTATTGCTTGCCATAAAAACGTTGCTTTACCCATTTGTGCATCGTAAATTGATTTTTGACCCGAGACAGTGGCGCGTTCGGCTAAGGTTTTCTGCTGAACAGCAGCTAAAGAAGTACCCTGAGTAACTGCATTTGTTGCACTTACATCATAAAATCGAGTTTGTTCAGCGGCCGTTAGCTCACCTGCTGCTAATGTAGATGCTACAACCATGGCAATAGTTGTTAATTTAAATTGAGACATGTATCCACCTGTTTGTATTTATTATGTTTAAACACTTAATGTTTTTAAATTGATTATTTTATGTAAACGCCTGGTTAAGTTGTTAATATACAGACTTGAATAAGGCTGAATAGCTTTAAATTTAAAGAAAAGTAAACAAAGGTAAACGAATGCAAAAAATAATTTTTACAAGTGCAGTGCCAATAATCGCAGCTTTATTACTATCTGCATGTAATAACAGTGAAAAAACAGAGGTTAACAACTCTCAGGCACAACCTAAAACAGCAGAAATCATTATAAAAGAACCATCTAAGAACCAGAAAAGTGACACTATTTTCCCTAAAAAAGAAAGTAGTCAAGGTGTTATTAAAAATGCATCTAAAAGCATAAATTCATCGGGTGATAAACTTATCTTTAACTCTGAGCAGTTATTTAAAGGCGACGTTATTTATAATCAGAACTTAAAACAAAAAGGTGTAGTAACAGGTACTCTTACCATTACATTAAATACCGATTCTGTGCCTGATGAGTTAAAAAATAATTATGAATTAATCAAGTCAACAGCTCACAATTACACATTACTTGTTGAAAAAGGTGTTGATATTGCAGGATTGTCTAGTGCTTTAAACAGCTATAAATCAGTGACCAATGTAGAAATTGCAATTAACTATTCACCTATCGAAACACACTTTTAATCAGCAACAATGCACTGATTACGGCCATGTTCTTTTGCATGGTAAAGTGCTTTGTCAGCACATTTGTAAACTTGGTCTATGTCGTTACTGTGCTCAGGCCAAGTTGCAATCCCAATTGAAATTGTTATAAAGCCGATAGTTTCCATATTTGTAGACTCAACAGTTTTACGTAGTCGCTCTGCTATTTTGAGCGCACTTTGGCTGTTTTCATTAGGCAAGACAAGTACAAACTCTTCACCACCTATACGTGCTACGATATCGTCTTTTCGAGATAATTTTTTGATAATATCAGTAAGCGATTTAAGAGCTTCATCTCCTTTATCATGGCCAAAGGTATCGTTAACTCGCTTAAAGAAATCGATGTCTATCTCTAAAATAGCAAATGGAGTTTGCTTAAACATCAACTGGTTTAATAAACCGTTTAAACTCCTACGGTTGTGAGTATCAGTTAGGGGATCTGTTTGCGCATCATGACGAAGCTGACCTATCTGCATTTGCAAAGTATTAACTCCATTGAGCATTGCAATTTTTAGTCTTTGGCTTTCAAAGTACCAAGATTTAACACTTTTTAGCTCTTCAATACTTGTTGGATCGTCAAGTGTGTTTGCTTTGTCTGCTAGTTGTTTTAAAGGCCTAGAAATAAAGTGAGCAAAAAAACCGATTAAAAGAAACGTAATAACAGCCATCGGTAATGTACGTTTTATTACTTCAGTTATGAGTAAATCAAGTGACGAAAGCGTTGCTCTTACAGGGCGCTGAGCGACAATTACCCATTTTGCTTTAGGCACAGAGGAAAAGCCTGCTAGCATTTCTATCTCTTGGCTATTTTTAACAATAGAAGTACCGCTTTGGCCTGTAATCATATTATTAGTGATTGAATTATTTGTGACGACTGTCCCTATTAGTGCCTGATCTGGGTGATAGAGAATTCGCCTACTGGCGTCGACCACATAAATATATGTTCCACCCTCATAATAATGCTGCTCTAATAAGTTATTTAAAATATTACGCTCCTTTAGATAAAGAGAGCCACCAATATAACCAAGGTAATCTCCACTTTTATCAAACAAAGGATGAGAAATAAAAACAATAAAGTTCCCAGCAGCCGACATATAAGGCGCGCTGATTAATGGTCTTTTTTCTTGTAGCGCTTGTACAGCGCCAGGTGAGTGGATTGATTCACCAATAAGTTGCGGAAATTTAGGAGAGGTTGCGACAACAACACTATGCTTATTAATTACAACCGAGTTAAAGCTATTCGTTTGTAAGTGTAAGCGGGTCGCTTCTTGGTTTAATAAATCTTCATCATCAACTCTTTGCTCTATTTTTTTAGCTGAATAGGCCAGTTGTTGCATTGCGGATTCTAAAAAATTATCTGTTGCTGATGCCAGTTTATTGGCATAAGCATAGTTACTTTTTAGCGTGTAAGCTGTTAACTGCTCTTTTTGTACTTGGTAGGTAGAATAAAAGCTACTTACTAAAGTACTAATAGAAGCCGTAATCGCTAAAAGCAAAATAAGAAATCGAAGATTTAAGGCCGTTAATAATTTTTTTCGCAAACGTATGCCATCCTAAGTACAGGTATTCAGTATCCGAACCTATAATTGTATATAAAGCCCGCAATTATACCCTCTTGAAAATTTATTATCTAATATTAACAAAGCCACAAAAAATATAACTAAATATAACTTTTCGCTAATAGCAAAATTATAAATTTTCTTTAACTTTTACAATATGTTATTGGTTCCTCTGCAAAAAATCCTTCTTTTGCAGTTACCTCAAAAAGTAGTTAAGCTGCTTACACTTATCTACTTTTTAGCTTTGGAGTGTGTTTTGCTAAATAAGTGTATTGTATCGTCTATCGTTTTTTTATCTGGGTGCTTAATGCCATTACAATCCTCGCTTGCTAAACCCGTGCTTTCTCTTGAACAACAACTTGGGCAAAAGCTAATACTCGACTTTCGTTACTTCTGCCAGCAAGGAGTAAGTAATAAATGCCGAACTCCAATGACCGAGTTACCTAATGAACTCGCTACCGCTATTGCAAAATACGATATTGGTGGGGTAATTTTATTTTCTGAAAACACTCAATCGATAGAGCAAACAATTGCGCTTAATAGCCAATTGCAAACAGCTGCAAGTAAATCCAGTAGTAAGCTGCCGCTATTTATATCAATAGATCAAGAAGGCGGACGTGTAGCGCGTTTACCACGCGATGTTGCTACATCATTTACCGGTAATATGTCGATTGGCGCAACCTACAAAAAGCACGGTACGAGCTTTGCGACAAAAACAGCAACTGTTATCGCTAAAGAGCTAAATTCACTGGGTATCAATGTAAACTACGCGCCCACGGTTGATGTAAATATGAATCCCGACAACCCCGTTATCAACGTACGCTCATTTGGTGAAAACCCAGCATTAGTGAGTAAATTAGGTGCTGCACAGGTAGCAGGATTTGAGAACAACGGTGTTATTACCTCGTTAAAGCACTTCCCGGGCCACGGTGATACAAACGTAGATAGCCATACAGGTTTGCCTAAAGTAAACCATGCAAAAGAAGTTATTTACGAGCAAGACCTAGCACCGTTTAAACACATTATCGCCAAGCAAAACCCCGGCATGATAATGACGGCGCATATTCAATACCCAGCGCTCGATAGCACAACGTTTGTAAGTGTTAATGGCAAAACCATGATAAAACCGGCAACAATGTCGCGCGTAATCATTACTGATATTTTACGCGGTGAGCTTAATTACCAAGGTGTTGTAGTAACTGATGCGCTTGATATGGCTGGCATTAGTAACTTTTTTACGCCAACTCAAGCGGTAATAAATACATTTTCAGCTGGGGCTGACATTGCCCTAATGCCCGTTGAAATTAGAACACCAGATGATTTAAATAAACTCGATGATCTTATTAAAGATCTTGTTGCAGCGGTTAAATCAAACCAACTTGATGAGCAAGAAATAGCACAATCGGCACAGCGTATAATTACACTTAAAAATAAATTTAGATTAAGCACTAATTTTGACCCTATTACCGCGCTCATAAATGCAAAGCAAACAATTGGCAGTGCAGCACATCGCGAAATAGAAGCGCAGCTTGCTGTAGAGGCAATAACGCAGGTTAAAAATAATAACAGTACTTTGCCGCTTAATTTAAAAGCAGGAAGTAATGTTCATATTATTATGCCAGACACGCGTAAATGTATGGCAATGCAGCAAGCAATTGAAGCTATCAGCCAGCAAAAACTTAACTATAGTTGTAGTAGTTTACAAGGGTTTAATCCGGCACAAGCTAAAACACAAATACACGCTGCTGATGTAGTTATAGCCGGTAATGCAACACCTAATCAAAGTGCGGTCGAAATTGGCGGTATGGATGATTTAAAAGATGATTCAAATTTTGCACTTAATAATGCGGAGCAGCCAAAAGCACTTGAGTCATTATTAAATATGGCAAAAGAAGAAAACAAAAGCACTGTTTTTATAAGCCTGAGAGCCCCTTATGACATTGCTAAATTTGGCGATTATGCAAATGCCGTACTTGCATCGTATGCATATAATATTGATGTAGATAAAAACGATATTGTATCTGGCCCTGCTTTTACCGCACTTGCAAAAGTGTTACTAGGAGAAGCACCGGCTAACGGCGTATTACCTGTCACAATAAAACCGCAAAAGGCGCACTAATATGAAACTCAATTGTGATTTAGGCGAAAGCTTTGGCGCGTGGAAAATGGGGCTAGACGATGACGTTATGCCACATATTGATATGGCTAACATTGCGTGTGGGTTTCATGCAGGTGACGCCGATGTAATGGCATACACTCTTGTACTTGCCAAGCAACATAACGTACAAATTGGTGCTCACCCAAGCTACCCAGACAAGCAGGGCTTTGGTAGGCGCTCAATGGTACTTAGCGAAAAAGAGCTTACAAATTGCCTGCACTATCAAATAGCCGCTATTGAGGGGATGGCAAAAGTACAAGGTTTAACACTTAGCTATGTAAAACCCCACGGCGCACTTTATAACGACATGATGGCAAATGATCAAATATTACAAACCGTTATAAATGTAATTGCCAGCTACCCAACAGATTTAAAGCTAATGATTTTAGCGACTAAAAATGCCAATAAGCACATTCAAATAGCCAAAAGCTCAGGAGTTGATCTAATACTCGAGGCATTCGCCGATAGGCAGTACACCGACGACGGGCATTTAGTGTCACGAACACTTGAGGGTAGCGTTCACAACAAAGCTGCATTACTAAAACAAGTAACTCAGCTTTTATCCGATGGCAGCGTGACAACACGAACTGGAAAAAAACTAACGCTCAACGCCCATAGCTTATGCGTACATGGCGACAACGCTGATGGCATAGCGCTTATAAAAGACATAAAATCCCTGTGTAACTCAGCTAACTAAACACTTTTACACAACCACAAATAGAAGCTGTAAACCCCCTTTACAGCTTTAACTCATAGATTTAAATAAGAGCTTCATCGCATCCTACTGTTAATTT
>NZ_JACJDN010000420.1:0-3637 GCF_014163565.1 Pseudoalteromonas sp. SR45-5
GCTATATCGTTAATAGGCTTAGTGCTTGTTATTTTAATGATTAGCACTGAGCTTTTAGAGTCTATGTGGTTTAAAGCGCTATTTGGGTTGTGGGTATTTGTTTTTTGCTCAAGCGTTTATAGGCTAACGCCCTTATTTAAATCAAGAAATAGGCTAGAGGATTTTATTCAGCGAGATGCCCAACATTTACTACTTTTTAGTTTGATGGGATTTTTTGATAAAAAGCATGGTCCAAATTGGTTAGTTATTGAGAGTATTGAACGCATAACAACAAAGGATGATGAGCTAATTATTTACAGTAATAACGAGCGCCAAATGAGTGTTAGTTTACCTGTAAAAAAAGCAGAGCTAGATAGTTTTATTAAACGAATACTTACCGACTCAGAAAAACAAAATATTACCTTTAGCTGAGGAGATTACCTTTAAAATTGAACGAGTTTTAGTTTTAAACGGTCAACACTCTTTAGCTGATCTTTAGTGTATTAAATAACGTATTAATTAACCGTACTTCTTATAAATTTATTAAGTACGGTTAATCAACTATTCAATGAGGCTATTATGTTGAAGTGGAATGATGTTATTAACTTTGCCACCAACGGCAATCCTACCCCAAGTAAAAAAGTAGTCAAAACTGACGAGCAGTGGCGGATGCAACTATCAGAAGATGAATATTACGTAACACGTAAGAAGGGAACAGAGCGCCCAGATAGCTCGGGTAGTTGTACATTACTCGAACCTGGCAAGTATGTGTGTATTTGCTGTGATAATCTATTGTTTGATGCCGATGAAAAGTTTGATAGTGGCACTGGTTGGCCGTCATTTACGCAACCTGCAACAATTGAAGCGATTGGTTATGTAAACGATACAAGTCATGGTATGGAGCGCATAGAGGTGGTTTGTAACGTATGCGATTCGCACTTAGGCCATATTTTTCCAGATGGCCCATTACCAACAGGTTTACGTTATTGCGTTAATGCCGCAGCAATGAAAAAGATCTAATATTTTATTTACTAGCGCTTTGAATATCTAAATTCATTTCTTTTGCTATATGTAAAATCTTATCTAAACGCTGCGTCTGATCTGCTTGTAATTTAGTTTTATCAAGAAGGGCGTAGCATCTTCTAGCAAGATCCATATTAAATGAGCTGCCAGATTGCTTGGTTGAATCAAATAGGCACTGTAATAAATTAAGTGCAATACTCTGATTGCGAGGCATTACTCTAAATGCTTGCGTAAAAGCTTCCAGCGCAGTATTTAACTGCCCTTTATTAAATTGATTAACGGCATGGTTATTAAGCTCTTTTGGACCCATTTTAATATCGCGTCGCTCACTTTGTTGCTGCTGAATATAACGCAAGTAAGTTGTGTCGCTAACTGCAGGGTGTCTTTCACAGTGGCTAATTATTTGTGTGAATAAGGTTTGCGCCTTCTGATGAAACCCCAGTTCATGAAATGCTTTTGCTTTATCAAGTGCTCCATCAACCGATCGGATATGAGTATCGTCGTCATCAAGCTGCTCAATTAGCTTTTTCGCTTTTTGATGCTCGTCTTTTAAGTAATGAAGTCGTGCATTAAGTACATCAATTTGAGCTTGATTTGCATTATTAGGAAACTGTTTTTTTAAATCATTAATGTACTGATTTGTTTGTCTAGAAATTCGTTGAATTTGATCAGTTTGATCAGTCGTTAACGCAAAGTCGATACCGGCACGTGCTGCATTTAAATATACATCGGGGTGGTCGTGTATTGAGTGCTTTGCAAAGGTGGCTATATCTTTTTGAGTTAAATAGCTTTTTTCGTAGTCGTGATTAATTAGCGACACATTACTTAACGATTTTTGGCGTGTGATGTTTCGCGGTGCAATGTCTGCTGCTTGACTTAAAAAGCTTTGTGCTAGTTCAAACTGATTTAGCTTTATTTCTAATCTGCCCAACAAATCAAGGGCTACTAAACGAGTTTCTTGGCGCTCTAACATTGTCTTGAGCATTCGCTGCGCCAAAATATGTTCGTTATTCGCTATAAGTGCCTCTACTAAACCTACTTTTGCCCAAGCAAATTTTTGAATATCGAGAACAGACTTAAAAAAGTCTTTTGCATCTTGAGCACGCTTTAAGCGAAGTAGGGCATCGCCTTTTAAGCGAAGTAGGATAGGACTGTAATTATTATTTTTTTTATCCAGAGCGGTATCAATAAATTTAATAGCTTTTGAATCGTTACCATCATCAATTAATGAATACACTGTTTGTAAGTCGTGTTTACGCTTTAAGATTCGTTCAATGCGTGTTTTAAGCTCTTGTACTGTAAAAGGCTTAACTAAAAAGTCATCTGGCTGCAGCTCAAGAACACTATGAACGAGTGAGCCACTTGTTTCTGCTGAGATAAAAATAAAGCCAGTCGAACTTTTTATGAGCTGCTTTACACGTAGCTCTTCATAAAGCTGGTAGCCATCTTGGTGTTTGTTTAAGTTGAATGAGCAAACTATTAGATCAAATTCTTCACTTAAACACTGCTCTTTTGCAGAGTTTGCATGATCAGCAAAGCGCAACTGCCGAAAGCCAAGCCTTTCTAACGATTGTTTCATATAGCTTTGAGCAAGTGGCTGCTCCTCTACTATAAGTATTTTGGCTTTTGAATAGATCTTAGTTGGCATTGGCTTAAGCGTAATTGTATTTAACACAGACTATAATCAACAGTTTAACTCCTTACAAGGGAATTTAAATGATAGCTGTATTTATTAGGTACTTAACTTTGTCTAATACGTTTATCTAACTTCGAAAGTACTGAGCCGAATAGCATAATTAAAAACTAAATAAGTAAAATGGAAACGCTATATTTGATGAGTGCTTTGATATGGTAATTTAGATTTTAATAAAAATATGAAATGTATTTAAGGTAAAAAGAGGAGTTAAACGTATTTAATATGGGAAAAAGTTATTACTAGAGAAGTTGTCTGATGGTATTTATATGTGGTGGGTGATTACTTGGCTTGATACCAGTGACCCTCGCCATTATTTGTAAAGAGTGGGGATGCTCTTTATTAAATGCGATTTATATATTGAGTTTTTATAAAGTTTGTAAATGTGTTTAATATGAGAAGGAAGAGTTATTACTAGAGAAGTTGTTTAATGGTATTTATATGTGGTGGGTGATACTGGACTTGAACCAGTGACCCTCGCCTTGTAAGGGCGATGCTCTCCCAACTGAGCTAATCACCCACATATAATTTAAAACGCTACTATTAAATAAATAGTACTGGATTTTAACCAGTGAACTTTGCCGTTACTTGTTAGTAGCGGTAATGCTCTCTATTTTCTAACTGAGCTTATGACCCATATAGAATTTAGATGTGAACACTTTAACTAAAAAGTGGTGGGTGATACTGGACTTGAACCAGTGACCCTCGCCTTGTAAGGGCGATGCTCTCCCAACTGAGCTAATCACCCACATCTAAACAACATTGCATTGCTGCGTTGTTGTGGGGCGCTATTATAGATAGAGTTGGAAATGTGTCAACACTTGAATGATAAAAATGTGCTGAATGAAGGTTTTATAAACAATAGGATATGGTTGAAGTCTATTTTATCATCAAATTTGATATTGCAGTTCAATTAAGCACCTAAAAGTGAGTAGGGAATTG
>NZ_JACJDN010000421.1:0-3632 GCF_014163565.1 Pseudoalteromonas sp. SR45-5
CCCAAACTTAAACCTTGGCGGTAGACGCTGAGCTTGCTCGCGTGAAAAGCGTAGCTTTTAATCATTTAAATAAAACGTTATTTCACAAAGAGAAAAACGAGGGTAAATGAGAAACCATAGTCAACTTACGCTTTACTTCTCTAAAGCGCAGCGTCTCTTAACCTCTTTGTGAACTAATCACTTTTATGGTTATAATTCACTTACTCACTAAAAGTCTTAATAATTTCTTCTTTCCTAAAACAATCATTACTGTGATCGTTAACCATGCCGCAGGCCTGCATATGCGCATATACCGTTGTTGGGCCTAAAAACTTAAAACCCCGTTTTTTTAAATCTTTAGCAAATGCAGTTGATGCCTCTGTAATTGCTGGGTAGTCCTCAGCGTTATTTAAATTACTTATAATCGGTTTATTATCGACAAACTGCCATTGGTAGTAACTAAAACTTCCAAATTCTTTTTGTATTTCTATAAAGCACTTTGCGTTGTTAACAGTTGCCGCAATTTTTAAGCGATTGCGCACAATACCCTCATCAAGCATTAGTCTCTCAACGTCATCTTGTGTGAATTGTGCTACTTTTTTTACATCAAAATTAGCAAATGCTTTTTTGTAACCGCTACGCTTTTTTAAAATTGTGTACCAGCTTAAGCCGGCTTGCGCTGATTCAAGAGTGATAAATTCAAACAGCTTTGTATCATCATAAAGAGGGACGCCCCATTCTTCATCATGGTAAATAACGTAGTCGGGTTTAGTGGTGTCGAGCCACGGGCAACGGCACTTTTTTTGCTCACTCATTATTATTCCTTTTTGTGTGCGTCATTTTTATGTCGCTCAAATTATTGATGTAACTTAATGATAAGTATGTAAATAAATTTTGGTATAAATCGTGCATTTAGACATGTATCTACATCAATTCGAGATTTGATTATGGCCCTTGCTAGCGTGCTAAAACCACAGTTTTTTTCTGCAAATCAGTATAACCCATGTTTACTTCAAGAGGAGTACATTGGTGAATTAAGCGATCTGCGCAAGCAAGCAAGTTGGCTTTCGCACTTGGTCGATACCATGCCAGCAGGTGTGGTTGTACTTGATGGCAAAGGGTTGGTTGCAAAAGCGAATCAAATAGCGATTGATATGCTTGGCGAGCCACTTGAAGGCGAACGCTGGTTTAATGTTATTCAGCGCTCTTTTAGGCCACATCAAGATGATGGCCATGAAGTGTCTTTAAAAGACGGACGCCTAATAAAACTTGATATTACTGCTTTAGCACCAGAGCCTGGGCAACTTATTTTAATGACGGATTTAACCGAAACTCGCCGCTTACAAAAACGTGTTGCACATATGCAGCGATTAAGCGCGCTGGGCAAAATGGTTGCATCATTAGCGCATCAAGTCCGTACGCCGCTCTCAGCCGCTATGCTTTATGCTGCTAATTTAGGGTCAAAGCGCTTACCCGAAGCATCTCGCGATAATTTTCAAACAAAGTTAATGTCGCGTTTAAAAGATTTAGAAACTCAAGTAAACGACATGCTGTTATTTGCTAAAAGTGGCGATCAGCAAGTTGTTGAGCAAGTTTCAATGCAGCAGCTTTTAACAGAAGTTAAAGCAGGTGCTGATGCGATGGTCGCACTTAATGAAAGTGAGCTAGATGTAAGCTTACCAGAACCCGATATACAAATAGTTGGTAATAAAACGGCATTGGCCAGTGCTATTCAAAATCTAGTGCACAATAGTATTCAAGTTATTGGCGGTGGCGCAAAAGTAAAAATTAGCGCACAAAGAGATTTAAAAGATTTAGATATGGTTCGTATTAGTGTGAGCGACAATGGCCCAGGTGTTGATTTAAGCCAAAGCGATAAAATTTTTGAACCATTTTTTACTACAAAAAGTCAGGGCACAGGTTTAGGGCTTGCTGTAGTGAGTTCGGTGGCTAGTGCGCACCAAGGCCGTGTTGATGTGACTAATAATACGCATGGTGGTGCCTGCTTTAGCTTGTTACTGCCTATTAAGGCAACATCTAAATTAGAGGGGTCATTATGAGTAACACTATTTTAGTTGTCGAAGATGACGCAGGGCTTCGTGAAGCCTTAATAGATACCCTTGAAATGTCGGGTATTGAATGTGTTGCAGCGAGCAGCGCTGAGCAAGCAATGTTACTGCTTAAAAAAGATCAATTTTCGCTTGTTGTAAGCGACGTGCAAATGGGCGTAATGAGTGGACTTGATTTACTACGCAGTATTAAATTAAACCACCCTGATTTACCTGTATTGATGATGACGGCGTATGCCACAATTGACGATGCGGTAGAGGCCATGCGCCTAGGTGCAATTGACTACATGGCAAAACCATTTGCACCTGAAGTGCTGTTAAATATGGTGAGCCGTTATTTGCCTGAAAAAGCAAAAGAAACCGACGGCCCCGTTGTTGCTGATCCAACTAGTATTCAATTATTGGAGCTTGCAAGTAAAGTAGCACGCTCTGATGCAAGTGTAATGGTACTTGGCCCAAGTGGTTCGGGTAAGGAAGTACTTGCGCGTTATATTCATGATAAGTCGAGCCGATGTAATGAGCCATTTGTAGCGATTAACTGCGCGGCTATTCCTGAAAATATGCTCGAAGCCACGTTATTTGGTTACGAAAAAGGGGCTTTTACGGGGGCGATTCAAGCATGTCCGGGTAAGTTTGAGCAAGCACAAGGCGGTACAATTTTACTTGATGAAATTACTGAAATGGACTTAGGACTACAAGCTAAACTTTTACGCGTACTGCAAGAACGTGAAGTAGAGCGTTTAGGGGGGCGTAAAACAATTCAGCTCGATGTACGTATTTTGGCAACCAGTAATCGTGATTTAAAAGAAGCCGTGTCTGAAAATCAGTTTAGAGAAGATTTATATTACAGGCTTAATGTTTTTCCACTTATGTGGCGTCCATTGTGCCAACGCCCTGGCGATATTATTGTATTGGCTAAGCATTTAATTGAGCGCCATATAAGTAAAAGCAAGGAGCCTATGGCGTATTTAGATAAAGCTGCCGAGCAAAAGTTACTGGCTCACGCGTGGCCTGGTAATGTGCGCGAACTTGATAACGTTATACAGCGTGCACTTATACTGCGAAGTGGCGATACAATAAACGAGCATGCTATTTTTATCGAAAACTTAGTATCTAATAACTTTGTTATGGAGCCTTCATTGGCACCGGCGCAAACTGTATCGCCAACAGAATTAGCTCACGCAGATAAAGGTGTTGATAAAAGCACGTTAAGCTCTGCATATTATGATGAAAAATCGCATGCAGAGGATGAGCCTAAACAAGATTTGCTAGCGGCAGATACCGGTAGCTATAAAGATGAGCTTAAAGACAAAGAGCATCGCATTATTTTAGAAACCCTTGCACGTTGCCAAGGTAAGCGTAAAGACGTTGCCGAAACGTTGGGCATAAGCCCACGAACTTTACGTTATAAACTAGCGCAAATGCGCGATTTAGGTATTTCACTCCCTGCATAACCTCCTATAAACCCTAAGTTTGCGCTGCGAGCTTAGGGTTGTCAAAACTCTGACTCACACAAATTAAAGTTAACCTACTGTATTTTAATGATTAATTATTTGGCATGCTTTGTGCTTTATTACTTATAAG
>NZ_JACJDN010000422.1:0-3615 GCF_014163565.1 Pseudoalteromonas sp. SR45-5
ATCGATAGCCTGTGCTGGTTTGACATTAAAGCTACTCACTTTTACGTCGCTACTATCTACGAGCAAATCTTTTAAAACGGCAGGTACATTTTTAGCCGCTACAAAGCCTTGGCTAAAACTATTAAGTTGATTATTTATTTCTGCTAACTCATCTCTGGTTTGTGCAATTTGACTGCGTAAAACCTTAGTGTAGTCGTAGTTTAGTGCTTGATTTAACATGGAGAGTTGCGCATTTATCTGCTGTAACTCCTGCAATGCTGCATTTTGTTCAGAGCGAATATGAGCAACTTCATCTTGCTGTGGAAAAATAACAAACCACAGGCCGAGGTAAATCACCATGAATAAGCCTACAAATACAGTGGAATACTTCTCACGCTTTTGCAGCGATGCAAATTGAGCTCGATACTTTGCCCAAATAGGCCAACCTTTGTCTTTCTTGTTGTTCATGGTTTAGCGCCTTTATCAGCAAGGTCGGTCGCCACATTAAATTCACTCAGACCATCTTTTGTTGACAGTTCTAAAACTGAAAATTCTTTATCAATAAAAAAAGGTGACTGCTTTAAATTATTAAACCACATAGGTAAAAATTTTGACTGCGATACTTGCCCTTGAAACGTGACACTTTGCCCTACAAATTTAATATGGGTAAGCCAGATATTAGGCTCGTGATACTTGGCTAAATCTTGCATAACCTGCGCATAGTCGGTTGCGGATTGATCTGAGCTTTGCTCTAAATAACTAAATATTTGCTGCTTATGCAAAACCTCTTGCTGAAGTGTTTTTAGCTCATTAATAAAAATTGTTTTATTTTGCTTCTCTGCTAGCTGCTGTTTTACAACTTCTAACTGAGCTTTTCCTTGTTTGAGATATTTCTTTTTTTGTTCTAAATCAAGCTCACTTGAATAAGTTTTATAACTGTAAAAAGCCCACGTGATTGCAATAATTAATAGCGCACCTAACCACAGTGTAATCATTCCCGATAAAGGGACTGGGTCTCGGCGTACTCGTAAGGTTTTTTGATAAAAATTAATCCGGGTTTTCATAGCACAGACTCCGGATCTGTTAATTGATAGGCTGCTCCGAGCGCATAATAAAAGTTTGGCTCTAATTGCTGCGCTAATTCTAAGTTAGGCGCAAAATCTACAACTTTTACTTGTAAAAACTCTGCAAGACCGGCTCTAAGAGTTAATGAAGATAAATCATCGCACTGTAGCTGTATGCTGCGAATTGGCGGTTGCTTGAGCTGGCTTTCAAAAAAGTCCATCGAACGCTGAATTTCTAACCCTAACGCCTCTACTAGTTCTTGGTTTTGATCCTTGTCTGAAATACCTAAAAAACCATTTAATCGCCTAGCTAATACTAATTGTCCATCACGAATAATTAAGATTCGAGGTTCATGATTAGCATGCTGCACAATCAGCATATGCGCCTCTTTGTATGAGCCAAATAAAGTTACTAAAACCATTTCTTCAGAGGTCATTGCACGCAAAACTGGTTTAGTTTGTTCAAAACTGTCTATAAACGGAAGTAGCTGCAGCTTATTGGTAATAAATACATTCATTTTGCTGCTTTGCATTGGTAACGTTATTGGATAATCGATAAAGTCAGCTACAATGTTTTCAGAAGCTATATCAACTAAATCTTTTGTAGTCCAAGGCAGCGACTGAATGATTTCTTCATCACTAAGGTTTGGTTTATCCATTTGCACTATTTGATAAAAGTAGTGCGGTATGACTAAATTAACTGCACAAATATCAGTAGACACCTCATTTGTACAAGCAACAATTGCAGCGGTATAATCGGTTTGCTCAGACACATTTACACTGTGAGAACTGTGAACCATCCATTGGTCGCGTTGTTTTTTTAAACATACCGCGTTAACAGTATCTGCGTAAGTTGCAACACCAATAGCTGTATTTGGATCTAAACTACGATTTAACCATGAAAACAGCTTTTCTTTCATATAGCTACTATTGTTAATTGAGTATGAAATAAGTGTCGTACATTTTAACTACTTTGCCAAATTGAAAACCAATAAAATGCGTGAAAAATTCAAAATAGATGAAAATAACTATATTCAACAATTAGATAGCTCGTTTCTAAAAAAGAGAAATATTTGTTTAGGTATAAAACGTGATGATTTACTCCATCCGCTAATAAGTGGCAATAAATGGCGTAAATTAAAATACAATTTAGCGTATATGCAAAAGATAAATAAAACAGAGCTTCTGACTTTTGGTGGTGCGTTTTCAAACCATATTCATGCCTGCGCAGCGGCAGGAAAAGAATTTAATATAAAAACTCGCGCGATTATTCGCGGACCAGAACTTGATAACAACAATCCGACAATTCAGTTTGCAAAACATTGTGGTATGAACCTGCATGTTGTTAATCGTATAGAATATCGAAAACGCCACAACATCGATTACCTTAATGCTCTGCAAGAGCGCTTTCCAAATGCTTATATTATTCCTGAAGGTGGTACAAATGAACATGCTTTATTAGGGTGTAAAGAATTAGTACAAAGCTTACCCGAACATAGCTACTTAGTTTGTCCTACAGGTAGTGGTGGCACGCTTGCTGGACTAATAGAAGGCAGTGCTTCAACAACACAAGTTATTGGTATCGCGGTATTAAAACAAGCTGAATATTTAAATGAAGAAATAAAAAAGCTGAGCGCTAGAGCTAATAACCAAACTAACTGGCAGTTACTCACAGAGTTTCATGATGGTGGCTATGGTAAGTTTTCACCTGAGTTATGGCAGTTTTGCCAAGATATGAGTCACACTTATAATCTGCCACTTGAGCCTATTTATAGCGGAAAAATGATGTATGCATTGTGGCAGCTTATTGAGCAAGATTATTTCCCATCTGGGAGTAAAATTATTGCTGTTCATACTGGCGGGCTTCAAGGCTTAAATGGGCTTAAATATAGAGGGTTAATCTAGACCTTAATTAAATACCGCTTGCGTAAACTCTTGAAGTGGCTCTGAAAAGTAAAAACCTTGAGCTCCTATCACTCCCAATTTGGTAAGCGTAAGTAGCTCTTTTTGAGTCTCTACGCCCACCGCGTATACGGGTAGATTTAAAAGACTAGCGGCTTCGACTATCCTTTTTATTTTCTTTTGGCTTTGAGTTTTTTCATCTAATAAATGAACCAGTTCGTAAGATAACTTAAGCCCACATACTTGGTTATAATCAACTAGCATGGCTACTTTCTCACTGCTTTTTACATTATCAATCACAATATGTGAATGCCCTTTTTTAATAACATTGAGTGCATTAGTTATCGACTCTCTATGAGTAAAAAATTCTGCCTCACTTATTTCAAATTGTAATTTAGTATTTAACTTAAGCTCTGCCATTTGATTGGCTAACCACTCCCAAAATACAGTATTAAACCAATTTTTAGGGTGTAGATTTACACTAACTGTTAAAGCCGAAGACTCACTGAGCATTAGCTTTTTGACTTGTGTTATTACAGCTTTATCTAATATTAAAGCGTCTTGATCACTATAAACCTGCTTAATAAAATAACGAGCGGCCAGTAAACCAAGTTGGCTATGCCTAACCCGAATAAGAGCTTCATGCTGCAGGATATCTCCACTAGAGAGT
>NZ_JACJDN010000423.1:0-3614 GCF_014163565.1 Pseudoalteromonas sp. SR45-5
TACTATTTCACAAATTACTAAAATAATGTTCTGGTTTATGGCGAGGTGACTTTTTACACTCAACTTGAGGAGTACCTATGTATAAGTACCCTACAATTTCATCTTGCTCATGTAAGTTAAGCGCTTTTTTGACTGCTCTACTTTGTGCAAAGTAACCTGTGCGCCAAACACCACCTAAACCTTGAGCAAATGCAGCTTGTTGCATTGCTAATACACTGCAGCCTGCACTTTGTACCTGCTCGATACGAGGAACTTTTGGGTGTTCTTGATATTTAGCAATTGCTATTACAATCATAGGCGCACGAAGGGGAAGCTCTTTAGCACGGTTAATTACTTTTTCTGTCTGTTGCTCTGCCACTGCACTTTGATGGTAAATTTCACCCAGTTTATTGCGTGCATCACCTTGAGCAATGATGAACTGCCACGGTGCTATACAGCCATGATCAGGAACACGTAATGCTGCTTGCTTAATTATGTCGAGCTGCTCAGGCGTAGGGCCCGGCTCTGTTAGTTTAGAGTCTGATTGGCGAGTAAGTAAAAGCTCGATAGCGTTCATAACGATTCCTCAAAATTCAAAACGATAGAGTAACATTTAAAACCTTAAATAATAAATACCGAGAAATTAAAATGCAAAACGGCCGCAAAGGGTCAACTATGCAGCCGTTAATAAAATACATTTAATGCGCTATTTTTTTATAACGTTTCGCTTTAACCAGTAATCAAAACTAACAAAACGCCCACCGCCCATAAAAAATAAACTTAAGAGCATAGCAAAATAAATTGCCGAAAATTCTATGCCATTATTTAAAATAGATGGTTTACCTTTTTCGTATAGGTAATCAGGAAAGCCGTGCTCTTCAACTAAGTCTCGAATTTTTCCTATCCTGTCTTGTACTTCTAATGAGTTTTCGAGGCTTTCTTTTGCACCTGGGATAGATAACCAATCAAGTACTTGCGCAGCACTTGTTTCTGGATTAGTCGGCGCTATTGCAAACCACCCGTTATGCCAATGTACTGAAGTAGCCGCTACAACCATTGTGAACATAAGCGGGATACTGACTAAGCGAGTTAAAAGGCCAAATAATAACAACCAACCACCTAAAAATTCACTCCATCCAGCTAAGAAGGCTAGTAAATCAGGAAACGGTAAGCCTAAACCCCATTCACTATTACCAAACCATTGAACGACATCAGGCGATGCTAAAAAGTTATTTAGAAAGCCTTCTGTTTCAGTACTTATAGCAAGTTTGTTATAACCTGCGATGATCATAACGGGAGCTAAAATTAAGCGAAATAGTAAAGCAGGTAAACCATCTAAAAACGATAGTTTACCCAATATTGTGTTATAAAAACTGATTAGTTTATTCATGCGTATCCTGTGTGTTCAATGTTTATTAAGTTATAGACTATAAACAAAAAAGACCGTATAGATTGATAAACTATTTCAATTTATTTACAAAGGTTAAATACTTCTCGCCACTTGTAAAGCTTCAAAAATAGCGCGTTTAGCATCAATTGCAGCAGCCAATTTAGCTCCGCCTATCACATGCACTTTTGCGTTATCTGTGTAACCTTCTAGCACTTCGCTATTAGAAACCTGACCAATACACGCAATAACAGTATCTACCGGCAGTACTTGAACTTCTCCAGCAACATTAATTGTTAACCCATTCTTATCAAAACTTTGATATTGGCAGTCAGCAATTTGTTTAACACCATGCTGTTTAGCAACTTGGCGATGTATCCAACCAGTGGTTTTACCAAGCTCACTACCAAAACGACCCGAACTGCGTTTTAACATATACAATTGGCGCTCGTCTTTATGAGGTTGTGCATCACACTCAATCCCCCATTGCGTTTTAAACTCGCTAATAGATTGTGATGTATGTTCACTTAAAAAAGCAACCATATCAAAACCAATACCGCCAGCACCTAAAATAGCGATTGATTTGCCCAGTTCTACTTCGCCGCGTATGACTTCGTCATAAGCAAACACACGCTTATCATCACTACATTTAATAGAGGCTTCACGCGGCCTAACGCCTGTTGCAAAAACAATATCATCATAATCTTTAAGCATTGAATCGTCGTAAGCTTTACTAAGCTCCACAGTTACTTTTAATCGCTCGAGCTCATTAGTGAAGTAAGTAAGTGTATGGTTAAAGTCTTCTTTACCCGGTATTTGCATGGCTAAATTAAATTGACCGCCCATTTGCGATTTTTGATCAATTAACGTGACGTTATGCCCTTTTTGAGCCAAGTAACAACTTGCTGATAAACCAGCAGGACCTGCACCGACAACTAATACATTTTTAGCTTTAGCTGCTTGCTCTAGCGGGTAATCTAGCTCAAATGCAGCTTGTGGATTAACTAAACACGTAGCACGTTTATTTTTAAATACGTGATCTAGACAACCCTGGTTACAGCCAATACAAATATTGATTTGTTTAGATTGATTGTTTACGTACTTATTAAAAAACTCAGGATCAGCTAATAATGGACGTGCCATCGAAATTAAATCAGCCTCGCCTGCATTTAAAATATCGTTAGCAATTTCTGGAGTATTAATTCGGTTAACAGCAATCACAGGGACATTAACTACGTCTTTTAAACGCTTTGATGCTTCTTTAAATGCACCCGGTGGCACCATACTCGCAATAGTCGGTACACGCGCTTCGTGCCAACCAATACCAGTGTTAAATATATCAACACCCGCTTTTTCAAGTTCGGTAGCCTGAATAACAACTTCCTCTGGTGTTGAACCGTTTGGAATCAAATCAATGACCGACAATCTAAAAATAATTAAGAATTTTTCAGATACTTTTGCTCTTACAGCTTTAACTATTTCAAGTGCAAGTCGCATTCTATTTTCTAAGCTGCCACCAAACTCATCATCGCGTTTATTGGTATGAGGCGCCATAAACTCATTAATCAAATACCCTTCAGAACCCATGACTTCTACGCCATCGTAGCCGGCTTTTTCAGCCATATAGGCAGAATGCGCAAAGTCTTTAATTGTTTTTTTAATCGATCCAAGCGACATCGCTTTAGGTTTATAAGGATTAATAGGTGCTTTTATTGCACTTGGTGCTTGATTGAAAGGATGGTATGCATAACGTCCAGCATGTAATAATTGCAAACAAATTTTTCCACCGTGTTTATGCACAGCATCTGTGTAAGCGCGATGCTTAAACACATCGTAATAACTATTAAATGAGGAAGAAATTGGTGTTAGCTTGCCACGTAAATTAGGGCTGTATCCGCCTGTAATTAACATCGCGGTGCCACCTTTTGCACGTGCTTCATAAAATGCGCGTAAGCGTTTGCGGTTATGCCAGCCCTCTTCAAGACCTGTATGCATTGAGCCCATAACCAAGCGGTTACGTAATTGTGTGTGTTTTAGTTGTAATTGTTGTTCTAACATCTTGTGCCCCGTTAACTGGTCTAACCTGTATACATTAGCTAATTCTGCTTTAATGGCAAGTAATAAGCAATATGTGCATGCATTTAATTAAAAATAGCAGTAAAAACTTACGTTTATATAGGTTCATAAACACTTCGTTACGATTTAGCAGTTAAATTTATTTTTATTCTAGGCTAAGATGGGACTAATG
>NZ_JACJDN010000424.1:0-3612 GCF_014163565.1 Pseudoalteromonas sp. SR45-5
TTTCACACCCTTATAGACGCCGCAGAAGAGGAAGACATAAAAGAAGCGCTGCTTGCGTATACGTTTTTACTAAAATCAGAAAACGGCTTAACCGCCCAAACGCTTGATGAACAAATAGAGCATTGGTTTAAAAGCAAATACCAGTGCGATCTTGATTTTGAAATTAGCGATGCGCTTGAAAAGTTGGAGCGTATTCGCTTAGTAACGTGCACTAATGATGTGTATAGCGCAATAAATTTGGAACACGCAAAAACTATTTTGGATGAGCGCTGGGATAACCTTTTTCAATATAATTAACCTGCAAAGTTTACTTAACAACAAAAAGCAGCTGAAATTTCAGCTGCTTTTTACGTTATGTATTGAGCTTCAACTGGCTAAGCTGCTTGATGCCTATTAAACTTTGCATGCACTAATTTATAAAGTGCAGGCAATATTAATAGCGTAAGTAAGGTTGATGAAATAATCCCGCCAACCACAACCGTAGCCAGCGGCCTTTGTAGCTCAGCGCCGGTGCCAGTATTTAGCGCCATAGGAATAAACCCTAAACTAGCCACTAAAGCGGTCATAAGTACTGGACGCAGGCGCGAAAGTGCACCTGTTTGTATCGCATCGATTAAACTGAGCCCATCGGCTCTTAATTGTTTAATAAACGACAGCATAACCACGCCATTTAATACCGCTACACCACTTAGCGCTATAAACCCCACGCCTGCCGATATTGATAACGGCATATCGCGTAATAGTAACGCAAGCACACCTCCGGTCAGTGCAAGTGGTACGCCGCTAAATATAATTAACGAATCACGAAGTGAATTAAACGCACTGTAAAGCAGGCCAAATATAAGCAATAAAGTAACTGGCACCACCAGCGATAACCGCTTACTTGCCGATTCTAATTGCTCAAATGTACCGCCGTATTCAATCCAATAACCACTTGGTAAATTAAGATCTGAATTTAAAGCGGCTTGTGCATCACTTACAAAGCTTGCTAAATCACGCCCTTCTACATTTGCAGTAACAACAACATTACGCTTACCGCTTTCACGGTTTATTTGATTAGGCCCTTTATCAATACTAATATTTGCTACTTCGCCAAGCGGTACAAATGCAAGGTCTGGGTTGGCACTTTTGGGCACGGCCACTGGCAAACGCGCAAGCTGTGATACATCGTTTGACCAGCGCTCATCTAAACGCACTAATAACGAAAAGCGTTTATCGCCTTCATAAATAAGCCCGGTTTGTACACCGCCTACCGCAGCACTTACACTTTGCTGTATATCGGTTACTGTTAAACCTAACAGCGCCATATGATCGCGAAGCGGCGTTACCGAAAGTGTAGGCAAACCTTCCATTTGCTCAAGGCGTACATCAGTTGCGCCTGTAATGTTTTGCACCAAGGCTGTGGCTTTTTCGCCATACTGTTTTAATGTTGATAAATCATCGCCATAAATACGCACCGCAACGTCGGCGCGCACGCCTGCTATTAACTCGTTAAAACGCATTTCTATAGGTTGCGTAAACTCATAATTATTACCTGGTACTTCATTTACTAAATGGCGAATTTGCTTAACCAGCTCTTCTTTACTTAAAGCGGGATCAGGCCATTGTTCGCGCGGCTTTAACATTAAAAAGGTATCGGCAACGTTAGGTGGCATAGGATCGTTTGCTACATCTGGAGTGCCAATTTTTGAAAATACTTTTTCAACTTCAGGTATGTCTAAAATGGCTTGCTCTAGCTCTTTTTGCATTTTTACCGATTGTTCAATACCGGTGCCGGTAATGCGCAGTGCGTGCATGGCTATATCGCCTTCATCAAGCTGCGGTAAAAATTCAGCGCCCATATTTTTAACTTTAAAGCCAAGTGCAATTACAAGCACAGCAGCAATGCTTAACATTACCCAAGGCAACTTAAGCGATAAACCAAGCAGTGGTTTGTAGCCTTTTTTAATAACGATCATAACCGCATTTTCGCTCTCACTCACCTTGCCACGTACAAATACCGCAATAGCCGCAGGTACAAAGGTAACAGCAAAAATAAGTGCGCCAACTAGTGCGGCTACAACAGTAAATGCCATTGGCTGGAACATTTTTCCCTCAACACCACTAAGCGCAAACAGCGGCAAATACACCAGCATAATAATTAAAATGCCAAACACCGCTGGGCTAAATACTTCTTTAGTAGCGGCGGTTACAACACTTAAACGCTCATTTAATGTAAGTAGCCGGCCATGTTTATGCTGCGCAAGGCCAAGTTGCCTTAAACAGTTTTCAACCACAATTACAGCGCCATCAACTATTAAACCAAAGTCGATTGCGCCTAAACTCATTAGATTACCCGATACGCGATTACCTACCATGCCGGTAACGGCAAATAACATACTAAGCGGAATAACCATTGCCGTAATAAGCGCACCAGTTACATTACCTAATAACAGCAGCAAAATAACAATCACTAATACCGCGCCTTCGAACAGGTTGGTTTTTACGGTTGCTATGGTTTTATCAACAAGGGTTGTGCGGTCATAAACTGCTTCTACCACAACACCTTCAGGCAAGCTTAGCTGTACGTCTTTGAGTTTATCAGCCATGGCTTTTGCCACTACGCGACTGTTTTCGCCAATTAGCATCATGGCGGTGCCGAGCACGGTTTCTTTACCGTTATAAGTAGCAGCGCCGGTTCTAAGCTCTTTACCTAAACGCACATTTGCTACATCTTTAATCCGTACCGGTGCATCATCTCGCTTAGCAATAACCGTGTTAGCGATGTCATCAATGGTTTTTAATTGCCCTGGCGAGCGCACTAAATATTGTCCATCAAAGCGTTCTATAAACCCTGCGCCTTGATTACTGTTATTTAATTTAAGTGCAGTAATTACATCGCTTAGCGTGAGCTTATAAGCGAGTAGTTTTTCAGGCATGGGCGCTACTTGGTACTGGCGCTCAAAGCCACCTTGGCTGTTTATTTCGGTAATGCCTTTTACTTTTAATAGCTGCGGGCGAATAACCCAATCTTGCAGAGTACGTAAATCCTCTGCGTTAAATGGCGTGCCATCGTCTTTTGATGCGCCTTTATTTGCATGCACAGAGTAAGTAAAAATCTCCCCTAGCCCGCTGGCAATTGGCCCTAAGTTTGGCTCAATATTGGCTGGCAAGTCTGAGCGAATACTTTGAATGCGCTCTGATATTTGCTGGCGCGCCCAGTAAATATCGGTGCCTTCGTTAAAAATAACGGTAACTTGCGAAAGTCCATAACGCGAAATCGAACGAGTGTAATCAAGCTTTGGTATGCCCGCCATAGCGGTTTCAATTAAATAGGTAATGCGCTGCTCTGCTTCAAGCGGGGTAAACCCAGGCGCTTTTGTATTTATTTGTACTTGCACATTAGTTATATCGGGTACGGCATCAACGGCTAAATTTTGTGTGTTGTATACACCAAACCCAGCAAATAAAAGCGTGAGCGCAAGCACCATCATGCGGCGTTTAACCGCAAAAGAAACTATCCAATCAATCATGCTGCCTCCTAGTGTGAGTGGCTTGCGCCGCTTTTTAAAATATCGGCTTTAATTACATAACTGTTTTGCGTTACGTACTCACTATTTGGCGAAAGCCCCT
>NZ_JACJDN010000425.1:0-3612 GCF_014163565.1 Pseudoalteromonas sp. SR45-5
TATTACCATCTTTAGCCGCAGTTACTTTGTCATGACGATGGCGATACTGGCTCAATGCTTTATTAAAATCGCCTTGATAGTCTTCAACCAAAATTTTATAAAAGTCGCTTTTTTGAACATTTAAATCGTTAATGCAGTAATTTAACGCCTCTTTAAAGTCGGTAAATATCATGCCTTCTACATCAAACTCTTTTGTTTTTTCGCGCACTGCTACTTTGGCATCTTCTGTGGCATAGCTAAAACCCGTAAAGGCTAAACGCTCAGCGGCTTCTTTGCCTAATTTCATACCCGCTTGAATACTATGGGCAAACTCGTCGCTCATGTCGCCAAGTTCGCTTTCTTCCCACATGTTATAAACGCGCAGTGGTTTAGCATATTTATTTGAGAGCTTTTTTTTAAGCTTGGTAAAGCGCTCATCAATCGTCATCAGTCTTTCGTTATGTAAAAGTGCGTGGCACTCATAACACGCAGGGATTGAGATAAAGTCAGCCTCTTCACCTAAATCAACAATACTTTGTAGCATATGAAGTGGCGGACAATGATCGCGCTCTGTCGCTTCACAGCCACAATAAAAACACTGATTAAAATGTTGCTGATCGCACGCGTATGCTTGCTGATAATAACTGGCTAACGTTTTGCTCACCGTTGCTCCTAAAAAAAACACGACTAAATTATGGGGGCGATAATAACAGCCTGAAAAAATAAGTTATACCAATTGCATCAAATTAGTGCTCTATTATTTCGCTAAAAAGTAGTGCAATAACAGGCACAAATAACAACGTGTAGTTATTCTATACAAATAATTTTTAACGCAGTAAGTACACTATTTAATGCAATAGAATGATTATGCTTTTTATTAGTCGCTAGAATTAAATAACGGCCGCTATTAAACCAAATAAACCACCAAACACACCGCCCCATACTACAAGCCAGCCTAGGTGCTCGCGGATCATGGTCTGAATAATATCTTTAACCATTTTAGGAGTAAGCTCATCTAAGCGCTCATCAACTAGTTTAAGCACCGTTTTATGTAGGCTTTCTGCGCTATTACCTTGTGAAAGTGTTTGGCTTACTAATGCTTTAAAGTCGTCAGTTTGAGAAATCTCACTAAGCGACAATTGCATTTTTTCAATAAACTTTTCACGCATCGGCTCTATTGCCGCTGTACCGCCAAACATTCCTAGCATACTACCAAACTGAGACTGCTCTATTACCTCTAACAAATTGTCGAATGCAGGGTTTAAATCAACATTGCTAATTATTGGCTCAAAGTCGATATTGGGCTGCGCTTTATTGAGTAAATTATTAATTTTTTGGTCTGAAAAAAACTCCGTTAATATCAGGTTTCGTATAGCGACTTTAAAGCTTTCAAACTTAAGCGCTATAACACCTGAACCGTATAAAAACGGGACTTTTTCGAATAACATATGAATAGCTAATAAATTAGTTACCGCGCCAGAAAGTGCAAATAAACCAACAGACAACACAATTGCTTGGTTAAACATAAAACCTACAACAACACATAAACCCGCTAGCAAATTGGTTATTAAACTTTTGTTCATTTTAACTCCACTACAGTAAGTGTAATTTTATTCAATATAGCCGTTAATTTTACAACGTTTAGATTGTTAAATTAATACCTTTTTGCCATAGTTTAAGTATCTGTTTAAAAGGCGAGCAATTGTTATGTGGAAAACAGTAAATGAGCACATCAGCCAAGCCATTAATTTTGACTTTAAGCACACCTACAAACGCCAATTACAAAGTACAAACACCGACAAACTATTTCATATTACCAATGGTACGCATAACTACTTCGTTAAAATAGCACTAAAAAGCGAGCTCGAGCGTTTAGAAAGTGAATTTGTTGGCTTAAAGCTTTTGGCGCAAAATAGTAATTTTAAAGTACCTGAATGTATTACAACTGGTGCAAATATAGAGTTTTCGTTTATTGTTTTACAATGGTTTGTTTTAGATAAACAACCCCACGACACTTGGACTAATATGGGTCGCAACCTCGCTAAAATGCATCAAAAACATGACCAAGCTATGTTTGGCTTTGATGTAGATAATTACCTAGCCACAACCATACAGCCAAACCGCTGGCACAAAAAGTGGGATGTATTTTACGCCGAAGAACGTATAGGGTGGCAATTACAACTACTCGCTGAAAAAGGCATTAACTTTATTGAGCCCGAACGCTTAATTAATACCGTAAAAGAGCAACTACATAGCCATCAGGTACAACCTTCATTACTGCATGGCGATTTTTGGCGTGGCAATATGGGATTTTTAAAAGCAGAACCAACAATATTTAATCCGGCTTGTTATTATGGTGATCGGGAAGTGGATATTGCAATGAGCGAACTATTTGCCCCCCTGCCTAAAGACTTTTATAGCGCCTATAACGCGCACTACCCGCTTTCTCAAAATTACGAAAAACGTAAGTTAATATACCAGCTATACCCCATTTTAAATCATGCCAACATCTTTGCCGGTCACTATCTTACTGAAGCTAAACAACATATAGAAAAGCTGGTATTTGAAGGTATAAAATAAATGTCATAAGCTGCATTTGAGCACTATATTTAATGAGTAAGTAGACGTTCATCTGTAAGCGATTAAGTTGAACCTAACTTAATTATTTATAACTGGAGTGATTATGAAAGATTTTTTATCACAACGAATAACGTGCCCACACTGCGGACACCACATACATCTAGACTTAGACGCAAGCAGCGGCGATCAAGACTATATAGAAGATTGCACTGCCTGCTGTAACCCAATTCATTTAAATATGCATATAGACCATGCTAATAATAAATTGGAGCTACACGTAGACAGTGACGACGAACAAATATTTTAACTTAAGCCTGATGGCGTAAGTAGTTCTCTACCGTATTTACAATAGTGTAAGTTTGCTGATCAACTTCAATATTAAACTTGTCACCCACTTGCGCTGCACCAATGTTTGTAATGGCGAGCGTTTCCGGAATTAGGTGTATCCAAAAACCTTGTTCATCAACTTCGCCTACGGTTAAGCTTGCGCCATTTATAGCAACAAAGCCTTTATATAACACATACTTTTTCCACTCTTTTGGCAAGCTTAATTGTATTTTACAGTTATTCTCAAGTTTCACTATTTGAGAGATTTGTGACGTACAATGAATATGCCCAGACACTATATGCCCACCTAGCTCAGTACCAAACGTAACAGAGCGTTCGTAATTTACTAAACTACCTAGCTCAAGCAAGCCTAAATTAGTTAACTTTAGAGTTTCGTCAATCACATCAAAATGCACTTGCGCCACCACATCATGATTACTTAGCTCAACTTGCACAACCGTTAAACAACAGCCATTAATAGCAATACTTGCGCCTAAATCTAAATGTTTAACGTACTCATCGCTCACCGATACAACTAAGCGTAACACACCATCAGCTTGAGTTTTAGAGACCACTGTTGCTTGTGTTTGCACTATTCCTGTAAACATAAAATCACTTAAAATTATTACAAAGTGCTAGTTTAACGTATCAACTCATAAAATCATTCACTACTGTGATTTTTATTTGAAACGCAATAGATTACAATTGCCGCCTGTTTTATTTAAT
>NZ_JACJDN010000426.1:0-3610 GCF_014163565.1 Pseudoalteromonas sp. SR45-5
TATTCGTGGTACTTGCGGATCATCGCCACTTTACCATTTTCAACTTCAATCACTTCCATCATTGTGGAGGTGTATTCTATTGGCTGCTTACTTTGCGGGTGAATGCCCTTTGCATGACTCTTATAACGAATAGCAAAGCCTGTATTGTTAAACACAAATGTATTAAGCAGTGTGCTTTCAAACAACGTGTGCGCACCTAAGTAAAAACTCATACCTTTGCGCATCTGCTCTTTGCCATCAGGAGTACGTGAGTCATCCGGTTGATACGGAATATGCTGATTGCCAATATCATCGGCACGGGCTAAAAGGCTAAGAAATATAATTAATAGAAAGCTTAGCTTGCACTTCATAACGATTCTTTCTAAAAAAGTATTTTTACTAAAACGACTAAATTTATTAATACATTAATTTTTTAGCGCAGCTTTTCTTGCTAGTTCTTTTATATCTTCATCGATATTGTCATCAAAAGACATTGAATAAATTCTCCAACCTTCTTTCACTTTAAAAAATTGAAATTCAAAACGAATAGGCTGCCTATCGTAGGTTACTAGGTAGGTTACATGAACAAAAAGCTCCCCAACTTTATAATCAGAAACCTTATTAATGAAATTAATTTCACCAACAAGATCATCAAGTGAGGATAGCTGTGTTTTTATCTGTTTTACCTGGTCAGGTATCGACGATACATATTTATTACTTGCGTAAATGGAATCAACAGCATCGCTTATTTTTTCATCAGAGTACAATTCAAAAAATTTATCAACTTCTTCTTGGTAATTGTTAGCACTGACACCCGATGAGAGTAAAAGTAAAGCAGCAAATATAATTTTCATTTTTAACATTCCTTATTGTTTTTAATATAAAAACACACTATTTAAAGTAAATAAAGTTATAAAATACGGCAAATTACATTTTGCTCTTTACTCTATTTGTTGCAACGCTGTTGGCTGGGTCGTCTGGCCAAAAATGTTTAGGGTAGCGGCCTTTCATTTCCTTTTGCACATCGCGGTAACTGCTAGCCCAAAAGTGGGCTAAATCTTGAGTAAGTTGCAATGAACGTTTACCTGGCGATAGCAGCTCCATAAGCAATGGCAATTTACCGTTGGCAAGCATAGGCGTACTGGTCAAGCCGTAAACTTCTTGCATACGCACGCTTAGCTTTGCGGGGCCATCAAGTTGGTATTCTATTTTTATATTTGAGCCACTTGGCACCGTTAAGCGCAGTGGTAACAAAGCTTTTAACGTGGTTTGTTGTTGCCAATCAAAGCAGTTTTGTAATGCTTCAAAGTAGTTAAACTTTTTAAGCTGCGTGAGCGTTTTAATATCTTCTAAAAACACGCCTAGCCACTGCGCTGCATTTTGAATAAGTTGTTGCTCGTTTATTTGCGGGAATTTATCGGGCATTAAATTACTTGCTAGGCTCATACGTATCAGCAATTGTTGCGCATCAGGTTGCTCGTTAAATAAAGCAAAACCGTGTTTAGCAAATAAGCTAAGCCACGCTTTAGCACGATCGCTCTTATCTAGTTTTTGTTTACTAGGCTGGCTGCTGAGCGTTATAGCCCCGAGCTTTACTTCATCTTGATGAATAAAGCGCGCTGATTTTTCATCAAACTCACAACGAGTAAGTTCACTAAATAAATGCGGTAAAAATTCTTGTAACTCAAATGGGTTAAGTGCGGTGGCTGCAAATATACGCCCTCCTTTGTGCCCGCCCATGGTTGCTATGGCTAAGTAATCGTCGTTGTGCCAGTAATCGGCATTTAACTCAGCCCCTGCACCATTGGCGAGTAAATAACCATTACCACGTTTTTTAGCAATACGATCGGGGTATGCCAATGCCACTAGCAAACTAATATAATGCGTATTTAATTCGCTGTTTTCGTCTTTTACTTTTAAGCGGCTTTGCCAATATTTTAACTGTTGTTTAAATACCGTATGCGGACGTTGCTGCTGGCTATGCAGCGCTAAACTCAACTCGTTTGCACTATTTACTCGGCTCTCAAGTAATGCCACTAAATAAATAGCGAGCCTAAAAATACCAGGGAGTTGGTCATCAAGTATTTGTGCTTTTAATAGCATATGCGCCAAACGAATATCAGCACCAAAACCTAACATTTTACTGCCAAGCGGTGTGAGCTTACCTTTGCTATCAATAGCTTCAAGCATATTAAGCAGGTTACTTGCTTGTTCGCATTGCTGCTCAGTGGGCTTATCAAGTAGGGTTAGCTCATCAATACTGGCTCCCCACTGCTTTGCCTCAAGCATAAGCTGGCTTATGTCTGATGTGAGTATTTCGGGATTGTCGTGGCTATTACGTCGCTCAAAGGTTTGCTTTGAGCCAAGCCTATATACAATACCCGGCTCTATTCGCCCTGCACGCCCAGCACGCTGCACAGCAGACGAGCGCGATATACTTTGTGTTATGAGTTCAGTAACCCCTGTTTTTAAATTAAAGGTAGCTGCACGGCGCTTGCCGCTGTCAATTACAATGCGTATGCCTTCAATAGTTAAACTGGTTTCTGCTACATTGGTGGTAAGCACTACTTTGCGCATACCGTTTGGTGCAGAGGCAATAGCAGCTTGCTGATTAGCTTTATCTTGCTCGCCAAATAGCGTGGCAACTAGGCAGTTACTGGGTAAGTCGGTGAGTGCTTGTTGCACGCGTAGTATCTCAAATTGCCCAGGTAAAAATACCAATGCACTACCTGTTTGCTCATTAAGTGCTTGTTTTATTATGGTAGGAATTGCATCAAGCCAGCGGCTTTCATCTTTTATGGGTATGTATACTTCGTCTATTGGGTAGCTGCGACCATTTGATTGAATTACAGGGCAATCAAAAAATGCTGTGTAACGCTCAGTATCTAGCGTTGCCGACATAAGCATGATGGTTAAATCTTCGCGCAGCGCACTTTGGGTCTCTAAAGCAAAGGCAAGTGAAGTATCGGCTGCAATTGAGCGCTCATGGAATTCATCAAATATCAGTAAATCTATATCGCTTAATTCGGGGTCGTTTTGCAGCATGCGTGTGAGCATGCCTTCGGTGACTATTTCGAGGCGCGTATTAGCGCTTACTTTACTCTCGCCCCTGATCCGCAAACCTACACTTTGCCCAACACTCTCGTTTTGGCACTTTGCTAAATAACTGGCAATATTACGTGCAGCTAAACGGCGAGGCTCTAGCATTACAATACGTTTAAAATACCCATCGCGCATAAGTTGTAACGGCAACCACGTAGATTTACCCGCACCAGGCGGTGCTTGTAATAACGTAATAGGATTACTTTGTAATGTAGTAACGAGTTGTTGATATATGTCTTGAACCGGCAGCACAGCTATTTACCCAAAATTGCTTTGTGTGCATTGTAACAAAAACCAAAAATAAACGCGCCGCTAAAGCTATGTGGTTATAAAGGATTTAATTAAGGGTTACATAATCAGAAATAATTACAGACCGCTCTGTACATTTTTTAAGGATGTGCTCAAAAAATTAATTATTACTGCCCCAATAAAAACATAACACCATGATTATAAATGCAAAATAAAAATTTAACTTATTGGTACACGCCTTGCTCCTTTTATACTGAACGTTAATTAAATCTAAGTAAGG
>NZ_JACJDN010000427.1:0-3605 GCF_014163565.1 Pseudoalteromonas sp. SR45-5
GTTTAACCCAACTTTACGCATAGATTCATCAAACCCCTGGTCACCGTATTTATCATCGCAGGCGATAGGATGACCTTTACATTGTGTATGAACACGAATTTGGTGCGTACGTCCTGTAACAGGCGACGCTTGTACGAGTGAGCAATCGTTAAAACGTTCAAGTACTTTAAAACGCGTATGCGAAGGCTTGCCCTCAGTGTTATCTACACGTACTACGCGTTCACCCGATTTAAGTGTATTTTTACGCAGCCCTTCGGTAACGTTTTTAGTTTTAGAGTCCCACTGCCCTTCTACAAGTGCCCAGTAATTTTTTTCCATGGTTTTTTCACGAAGCTGTTCATGCAATGCTGTTAACACCGAACGGCGCTTTGCAATAAGTAAACAGCCCGATGTATCACGGTCAAGCCTATGTACTAGCTCAAGATTGCGCTCTTCTGGGCGAAGCGCGCGCAGCGCTTCAATTAAACCATAACTTAAACCACTGCCACCATGAACAGCCATACCTGAAGGTTTATTTATGACGATAAGGTATTTATCTTCAAATAAAATATCGTTTTCTAGGCGAGTTACTTTGTCTAACTTTGATGGTACAAACTCTTCACGCTCAGCAACTCTGATAGGTGCAATACGCAGTACATCGTCAAGCTGTAGTTTATATACAGGTTTAATACGCTTTTTATTAACGCGTACCTCACCTTTGCGCAAAAGTTTATAAATAGCGCTTTTAGGCACCCCTTTTAAATGGGTAATAAGAAAGTTATCAATACGCTGACCTAAATGGTCTTCATTGATCGTGACATAAGTTACTTGTAAGTCGTTTTTTTCTGACATTGCCTAATCACTAATTTAAGTAAAATAATTTAGTTGCTAACACTGTAATAATAGTGGGATAATCAGCAGCGCAAATATTTAGTATTTGCAAATAACAACGGTGCTTTTTAACACATTAAAACATTCGTGATGCACATTCTGGGTAGCCGATCATACAGATCCGAGTTAAGTTTTCCAAAGCTTTTATGCCTCCTCAGTTAACACGTGCGATCAATTAACGGCAATGCGCGTAATATATTGCTGGTTAAGTTTGAACATGAAGCGATTTTTAATGTGCTAGAGAAAGCAATGAACAGATAATTTGTCTGATAGTGACGACGTAAAAAACGTCGTTCAGCACTAGCTCAATTATTGTAGTACCGTACAGCAGCTTATTTAGAATTAAAAAAATCTAATAAATAAGCGTTCATTAACATCGGCAGCGATTTTTGCTCTTAAAACGGATATTAGCGATACATCAGTATGTATTGCTCACCAACTTAATGAGCCCTACGCGCCTAATATGAATGATATTTAGTAAGATTAATATGACAGGCCGACTTCTGGGTAAAACTTGTAAACGTAGCTGAAAAGCCGACAGTTTTAGCACCATTAAGAATTTAATAGCGGTAATAATCGCTATTGTTTGCCAGCATTTAAAATACTGCATACGAGATACAGAGCCGTTCCGTTAAAGACCCAGTCGTGAGGCTGCACATTCTAAAAATAGGAACAACTGAACAGGCGAGAAAAACATCGTCATGTCAGCGACATAAATAAGTAGAGTAACAATATGAAACGTATGCTAATCAATGCAACGCAGCAAGAAGAAATGCGCGTAGCACTGGTTGATGGCCAGCGCCTTTATGATTTAGATATCGAAAGCCCAGGTCACGAACAGAAAAAAGCCAATATTTATAAAGGCAAAATCACTCGCATTGAACCATCTCTTGAAGCAGCATTTGTTGATTACGGTGCTGACCGCCATGGTTTCCTTCCTTTAAAAGAAATTGCACGTACTTACTTCCCTGCAGGTTACACTTTTCATGGTCGCCCTAACATTCGCGACGTAATAAAAGAAGGTCAAGAAGTAATAGTACAAGTTGATAAAGAAGAACGCGGCCAAAAAGGCGCAGCGTTAACTACTTTTATCAGTGTTGCTGGTAGCTATTTAGTTCTTATGCCTAATAACCCTCGTGCTGGCGGTATTTCTCGCCGTATTGAAGGTGATGAGCGAACTGAACTTAAAGAAGCATTAGGTCGTTTAGAACTACCTAAAGGTATGGGCTTAATTGTTCGTACAGCGGGTGTTGGCAAGTCATTTGAAGAACTTAACTACGATTTAAAAGCACTATTAGTACATTGGGATGCAATTAAACAAGCAGCCGATAGTGCTAAAGCACCGTTTTTGATTCACCAAGAAAGCAACGTGATTTTCCGCGCAATACGCGATTATTTACGTCGTGACATTGGCGAAATTTTAATTGATAAACCACGTGTTTTTGAAGAAGCTAAAGCGCACATTGAGCGTTTTCGTCCTGACTTTATGAGCCGTGTTAAGCTTTATCAAGGTGACACGCCTTTATTTACACATTACCAAATTGAAAGCCAAATTGAGTCTGCATTCCAGCGTGAAGTACGTCTTCCTTCTGGTGGTTCAATTGTAATTGACCCTACTGAAGCACTTACATCTATTGATATCAACTCGTCTAAGGCAACTAAAGGCGGCGATATTGAAGAGACAGCACTTAATACTAACTTAGAAGCGGCCGATGAAATTGCACGTCAATTACGTCTTCGTGACCTAGGTGGTTTAATTGTAATCGACTTTATCGATATGACTCCTCCACGCCATCAACGTGAAGTAGAGAATCGTTTAAAAGATGCAGCGCGCCCAGACCGTGCTCGCGTTCAAATTGGTAAAATCTCACGCTTTGGTTTACTTGAAATGTCGCGCCAGCGTTTGCGTCCTTCATTAGGTGAAGCAAGCCAAGGCCCATGTCCACGTTGCAGTGGCCAAGGTACTATTCGTTCAAACGAATCAATAGCACTTTCAATTCTTCGCTTAATTGAAGAAGAAGCAATTAAAGACAATACAGCACAAGTAAATGCACAAGTGCCTGTTGCTGTTGCTGCTTATTTATTAAATGAGCAACGTCGTAGTGTTCATCGCATTGAAAAACATCATAAATGTGACGTAGTGATTATTCCAAATCAACATATGGAAACACCACATTATGAAGTTATGCGCTTACGTAAAGACGAAACACTTGAAACTGTAAGTTACGGACAAGTTGTTGCACCAGAGCCTGAAGTATTCGAGATGTCAAAATCTCCAAGTACGCCAGTCCGTGAAGAGCCGATGCTAAAAGGTGTGGTAATGCCTTCTACTCCTGCTCCACAAGCAGCGCCAGCTAAAGCCGTAGAGCCTGCTGCGGTAGCACAAACTAAAACTGAAGGTGGCTTACTAGCTGCTATTGGTAATTGGTTTAAGTCGTTATTTACAAGTGAATCTGAAGAAGAGAAAAAAGAAGCTGTAGAAAAAGAGCAGCAAGAAACGCGCAATAATGCGCGTCGTGGTAACGATAATCGTCGTCGTAATAACAATCAACGTCGTCGTAATAATAACCCACGCACTAACAAGCCGCGCAATGAGCGTCCAGCCGCTGAAGAGGAAGCTAAAACTGACTCAGCAGCAAGCACCGAGACTCAAGAGAGAAGCGAGAACCGCAACAAGCGCCGTCGTAATCCTAACTCTCGTAAGCGCCCAGAGCATAAAAACCAAGAAAAAGATC
>NZ_JACJDN010000428.1:0-3598 GCF_014163565.1 Pseudoalteromonas sp. SR45-5
CTAAAGAATAAAAATTACACAATATTAAATTAATGTAGCTTTAAATAATTTGGATAGATATTTACTTGGGAAATTTGTAAAAGTGGTGGCCCCTCCCAGACTCGAACTGGGGACCTAACGATTATGAGTCGTGTGCTCTAACCAACTGAGCTAAGGGGCCAACTTTATATAACTGCTAGGCAGTTAATTTTTGAAGCGTTCAGTCACAGAGCGACTAAAGCGGGTTGCAGTATAAAAACTTTTTAGGTGCTTGTCACTACCAAAAACCTTTATTTTAACAATCAACAAGCTAACTGCTTAAATAGTAATCTTTTAAGTGGGCATAAACATAAAATGTAAGATATTTACCGTGCTATTCACTGCATTAAATTATAAACAAAACCTATCCCATATAGTCTTTTATATTTAACCCTCTACTTTTTAAGCAAAGCTAACATATATGTGTAGGCATACAAGGCTGTAAAAAATATGCTTGGGGCTACTGTCAGTGCCAGATTAGGTGTCTGATTAACTACATTCACCATAATCACTAAGCTCGATTGAACAGTAATCGGAATAATAGGCGCAAAAAGTACGCCTGCTATTTTTTTATTACTTAAATACGAGGCGCTAGAGTTAATTGCATTATTAAAACTTTGTCGTATTGCGACGTTTTGTGGTGTTTTAGAATGAAACATACAAATAATTGGAGTTACGAACGCAAGCGTTACATAACTAAACTTATACTTGTTGACGACCTTTTCTAAAATAAAGGTAAAAAACAGCGTTACAAATCCACTATACAACCCTTGCACTAATGCAGCTTGAAAAGTGACCGATTTAGCAATGTCTGCCGCACTATTTGCCCAGAAGGCCCAACTAAAATAAAAAATGAATGACACAACGCCTGACATTATAAGTCGAATATTCAATTAACTACCTCAACATGCCTAAAAACCTAGTTTAATGATAACACTAGAAGTGAAGGTAATATTGTCACTAAATAATAAGGTATTTGATTGTATATTATAGATGTATAAACACACTAATGTTGAAGATTTCCTAAATGGCATCAAATTAGAATCTGAGCGCGACTGTTAGCTGGAAAGCTTATTAGTAAACAATAAGTATAGTTTTAAAATAATATTGGGAGTGAGTTAAGGAAGTGAATTAATGGGTTGAAGAGTTTTAAAAAATGGATTTAATCTAAAAACTCTCTAAAAACTAATATTGTGAGCCGATCGGTACTAAAGTATTTAGCTAAACCTCAGTAGTCGGCTTACACAATATATAATCTGTCATTATTTTTTCGCAATAATGTAGATTGCATGTATTAACCCTGGGAAATAACCTAGCAGTGTTAATAGAATATTTAACCAAAAATGCATACCTAAGCCAACTTGCAAAAACACACCTAATGGCGGTAATAAAACCGAAAGTATTATACGAATAATATCCATGATCAAACTCCATTTAAATTAAACATTGAAAAGACTTAAAGCCCAGTATTACTGGGCCTTAACTATACTGTATTATTCAGCAACAATAGCTAGTTTATCAACTACGTCGCGAACATCTTCAGCATTTTTAGCAATTTTAACTGCTAGTTGCTTTTCAGCTTCAGACTCTACAGAGCCATTCAGAGTTACCACACCGTTGTCGGTATCAACATCAATGTCTGTACCACCTACTTCTGAGTCAAACAGGAAGCGAGTTGTGATTACAGTGGTGATTTTAGCGTCCGTTAGGTCGTTATCATCATCGTCCATCATGTCGTTGTTTTTATCTTCGGTGTCCATGCTTTTAACAACAGTAAGGCTGTTATCAACATCAGTTACACCATCTAGGCTAAGTACAAGTTCTTCTGCTAGCTCTTTATCGAGTTCGCTATTAACTTTACCTGTAAGTACTACCTTGCCATTTTTTACATCAGTGTTAATGTCAAAGTTGTTTAGATTAGTGTTCATAAGTAGAACGGTTTCTGCCTTACCATCAATCCAAGCATCTTTACTTTCGTTTTCCCAGCTGTTTGCTTGGGCACCCATAGCCGTAGTACCAAGAACTAGAGCTGCGATAATAGATTTGTTAAATGTTTTCATAATCTTTCTCCTTTTGATTAAAGACACTTTAACTAATGCGAGCTTCAGGCCAACTTTATTTATACTTAAAATTCAAAGGCTTGAATTAATTAAAAGATAAAACCTTATCTATGTTTGTGTAACTATTTACAGGCTACTCGGTAAAACTTTCTCAAATAGTGAAAATAGCTAGATAATTGCTCTTTTGGTTAATCTATCGTTAATATAACAAAACAAAAAACACCGTTAAAAAATAACCAATTGATAATTAATGAAATTATATTTGGTACGCGGTTTGCAGCCTAACTACAAGAGCAGTATCAATAGTAAATATAAGAAGGAATAACTCATGTCTGTAAAAGTTGAAGACCGCCCAATAGAGCAAGTACGCGAACAAGTGATTGATCAATTAATTTATAATTACAGTCATGGTGTTATTTCTGTTGATGCATTCGAAAGACGTTTAGATAATGCGATGGATGCACCTAATAACGAAGCTCTGCTAGCCTTAGTAGAAGACTTAACACTTAATACCGATCAGCAATATAAAGCAGAAAAACAATCGCAATTTACACCACATTATAGTGCACAGCAAAACAGTGATGATGATTTTACATTACGCAGTATTTTAGGATCTAACGAGCGAAGTGGTCAGTGGGTTGTGCCAAAAAATATATATTTGAGTAACTTTATGGGATCGGTGGTGCTTGATTTTACCGATGCTATTTTTGCGCATCAAAATGTAACTATTCACGTTAACTGTATTTTTGGTAGCGATGAAATTTACGTACCAGAGCATGTCAATGTAGTGTCTAAAATGTTTTGTATTTTAAGTAGCCTTGAAAATAAATCTGTGTCGCTTAACAAACGCCAAGGCCCTACAATTCATATTGAAGGAAAGGCAGTAATGGGCTCGGTTGAGGTAAAAATAAAGCGCACAATTAAAGAAAAATTTATGAGCTTTGCAAATGAGCTAAAAACCCAGTTTGGCACGGGTAATAATAATCGCTCACTATAATTGAGTAGCAGCACTTTAGCGTGCTGCTTAGTATTTTATTATAAATCGTTATTTCGCTCGCTTGGTATATCACTTAAATACTCTACAAACTCAACTTCAAACCCTGCAGGATCAATAAAGTAGACATTCTTTCTGAAAGGATTCTCGTTACCTTGCTTGCTTAGAGTAAAACCCACTTTATTTAAGCGCATTACTACTGCGCTTAAATTATTAGTTACATAAGCAAAGTGTGCAAAACCAATTTGATGGCCCGATAAGTTTCTGTTTTCACCTTCACCATGACTGCTTATCGCAATGTAATGCGTGTCATCTCCAAAGTGTACCCAGCGTCTTGGTTTTCCATGCCAATCGCCTCTGCCCTCACTTCTAATCGACCAATGTGGAAATACAGCGCGATAAAATGTAAGCATACTATCTATATCACTCGCGACTAAGTTTACGTGCTCTAAATACATAATGTTATCCTATCAGTTAAGTTAGGAGCACGATAAAACCTCAAGTTAACTTTAGGTAAAGTGTTATT
>NZ_JACJDN010000429.1:0-3594 GCF_014163565.1 Pseudoalteromonas sp. SR45-5
GTGCGTCTAGTAGTTGGCGTAAGTCGTTGACACTACTTTGATAGTGAGCCAGAGCAAGTAGGGCAATAACTTGCTGCAGTAAAGATTCATTGTTTACAAGAGATTGCTGAGTTACTTCGCTATGAATTGGCTGCTCTAATTCATCACTACTTGACTCTATATATTCTGCATCGAGTGCAAGCAAGGTGCGAATGTGCTTCTCGAGGGGATCGTGTTTAGCAAAACGCAGTGGCTCATCAAGCGTTACAACTTTAGAGGCTTTATAGTGCGCTTTAATATAGTTACTAAAGCGAATGGTATAACCCCTACCATTGCCTTCATACCCAACCAGAGTGCTTGCAAATACTATACGAGGGTAATGAGCTAGCATTTGTAGTAATAACGGAACAGGGATTGCTGCAGCTTCATCAACGAGTAGTAAATCGCACTCAGGTAGTGTGTTTAATAACGCGTCAGGTGCAACGTAGTGCAAGTTGGCGAACTGTTTATGTTCAGCGTTGTATTGAAGGCTTAACTCTTGGGCTAAATGTTTGAAGCTGCTATGGGTCGCTTTAAACTGAGTGCTGCAAATAATTACTTTTTTATCAGTTAGTTTTGCCGCGGCTAAGCCAAGTGCTGCCGACTTACCTCTGCCTCTATCAGCATTAATAAGTAAAGGCCTGTTGGCACGACCGTTGGCTACTTTTACTATTTGATCAACGCAGTTTTGCTGTGGTTGATAATCAATTTTATTATGAGCTACATAGCTGGCGTTATGATTAATACAGCCACTTTTTTCACTCAAATGAAAAGCGGGTAACGGTTTAATAATAGTCGCGAAACGTTGATTAAATAAGCTGTAGTCAATGCTCTGACCGTGTGATTGCACTGTACTTAATGCGGGATCTTGCCAAGAGGCTAAATCATCTAGTTCAGGCAGTAATAAAAACAGTATACCGCCTGCTTTAACGGTGCCGGCAAGTGCTGCAAGTTTATCAGGGTGCAAACCACTAAAACCATCGTAAACAGCATGAGCAAATTCTTGCCCTAAAATTTGGTGTGTGCGAGTAGGCCAGTACGAATTTTTAATCGCGCACTGCTTTGATACAACAAGTGTATTGTTTTCATCTATTAATGAGTTAAGTATTTCATAACACCAAGCTGGGCTGCCCGTGATCAACACTAGCTGACGATGATACGCGCCAGCTAATTGTTGCTCTAACTCATTTAGGTGTGCTTTATACCGCTTGTAATCGTGCATAGGCCGTTACTAACCATTTGCTACCAAGGTCGTCAAAGTTAACTTGTACGCGAGATTGTGCGCCACTACCTTCATAATTCAGTACAGTACCAATACCAAACTTAGCATGCAGTACGCGTTGTCCTAAGTTAAAGCCACTGTCTTCAAATGCGGCATGGCTAACTGATGCGCTAAAACGCCCAGCGGCAGGCGGGCGAGAAACCTGTGTTTTAATACGGATTTCTTCTACGCAGTCCTCAGGTATTTCGCGTAAAAAGCGTGATGGGCTATGGTATTTTTCTTGCCCGTATAAGCGGCGACTCTCAGCATGGCTAATGTATAACTTATCCATTGCTCGTGTCATTCCTACATAACAAAGGCGGCGCTCTTCTTCTAAGCGCCCAGACTCTTCGTTGCTTTGCTGAGAAGGGAACATGCCTTCTTCTACGCCCACCATAAACACTAATGGAAACTCTAAACCTTTAGCTGAGTGAAGCGTCATCATTTGTACGGCGTCTTCGTGCTCTTCTGCTTGTCCTTCACCTGACTCAAGTGACGTATGTGCTAAAAAGCCTTGTAAAGGCGAGCTGTATTCTTCGTCTTCAGGAAGTTCGTACTGGTCACATGCGCTAATTAGTTCTTCTAAGTTTTCTACGCGAGCACGGCCTTTTTCACCTTTTTCAGCTTGGTACATTGCCATCAAGCCTGAGGTTTGAATTGTGTACTTGGCTTGCTCATGCAAAGTTAGATCGCTAATTTTATCTTCTATTTGTTCAACGAGTTCTACAAACTTACTTACTGCACCAGAAGCACGACCAGATAAATGCTGTTGTTCTACAATTGCTTTTGCGGCATACCAAAGCGGTAACGATTCTGCTCGTGCACAATCGCGTATATGGCTCAATGTTTTGTCGCCAATACCGCGTGCTGGCGTATTAATTACACGCTCAAATGCGGCATCGTCTTGACGATTACCTACTAGGCGTAAGTACGACAACGCATCTTTAATTTCTTGTCGTTCGAAGAATCGCATACCACCATAAATACGGTATTTTAAGCCTTCTTGCAGCATAGCCTCCTCGAGTACACGAGATTGCGCGTTACTACGGTATAAAATTGCGGCATCTTGCAGGGCATTACCTGCATTTAACCAGCTTCGTAGTTTGCTACTTACAAAGCGCGCTTCGTCTAACTCATTAAATGCCGCATAAATAGAAATTGGCTCGCCATCGTTACCGTCGGTCCATAAGCTTTTACCCATACGCTCTGAGTTATTTTGAATTAATGCATTAGACGCTTTCAAAATAGTTGCAGTTGAACGGTAGTTTTGTTCAAGACGAATGGTTTCTGCGCTAAAGTCAGTTAAAAATCGTTTAATATTTTCGATTTTAGCACCGCGCCAACCGTAAATACTTTGGTCATCGTCGCCTACAATCATGATACTGCTTGTATCGCCTGCAAGTAACTTTAACCAAGCATATTGAATGGTATTTGTATCTTGGAACTCGTCTACGAGCATATGTGCAAAGCGTTGCTGATAATGACGCAGTAACGTTGGGTTATTTTTTAACACTTCGTAGCTGCGTAGTAATATTTCGGCAAAATCTACTAGGCCTGCTCTATCACAGGCCTCTTGGTAGGCGGCGTAAACACGCAGCATCATTTGCTCGTTAATATCGTATGCTTGAATATCTTTAGGGCGAAGTGCTTCATCTTTTTTGGCGCTAATGTACCAGCCAAATTGTTTAGCAGGCCATTTTTTATCATCGATATTCATCGATTTTAATAAGCGCTTGATCATCCGAAGTTGATCGTCAGAGTCTAAAATTTGAAAGGCTTCTGGTAAGTTAGCTTCACGGTGATGAGCACGTAAAATACGATGCGACAAACCATGGAACGTACCAATCCACATACCACCTACAGGGGCTTTTAGTGTTTCTTCAACGCGGCTGCGCATTTCTTTAGCCGCTTTATTAGTAAAGGTTACGGCAAAAATGCTGTAAGCAGATGCTTGCTCAACTTGCATAAGCCACGCAATACGATGAACTAACACTCGTGTTTTACCAGACCCAGCACCTGCTAATACCAGCATGTTTTGTAGTGGGGCTGCAACGGCATCGCGTTGTTTGTCATTTAAGCCATCGAGTAATTGTGAAACGTCCATCGTTACGCCTTTTTAATCAATATTGTGGGCAGTATAACAGGTGTTTTTGTTAGGCTAAATAAAATACTGTTTTTATAAACAGCTATTTATAAAATAGCCTTAAAAACGAGTAACTTGCTAATTTTTTGAACAAACAAAAAAGCGTAAACGCACAATAAAAATTGCTAATTTGACCTAAAGTTAGCAATTTTTACTAACTCTCTAAATTCAG
>NZ_JACJDN010000042.1:0-13041 GCF_014163565.1 Pseudoalteromonas sp. SR45-5
CGCCATTTAAAAAGCTAACGATTAGCTGTGAAAGGCTTCTATCAACCAAGCCATGATTCTCAAGCTCTTTATTAGGCGTATTTACTTTTGCAGCTTTGCATTCATTATCTAATGTCTCATTTTTACGTGTACCGGTTTCGTATGCAATATCTGCTTGTTCCATACATTTTGCCGAGCCTGCGTAAGGCTTTGCCGCACAAGCGCTTAGTAATAAAAAAAGTGAAATTGCTATCAACAATTGCTTCATAACTAATCCTATTTTTACGCAACTTATTTACTTTAAATTACAGCTGCAAGTTAGCCTATTTACTTTTCTACCACCATTACAAAAAATTCAAAAAAGAACGTACCGATGGCATCAAAAAAAGTGTTATTTTTTTCATCCTTTTTAATTTGTGCGCTAATGCATTGATTGTAAACCTGTGAGCTTGTTTGAGCGCCATTTCGATCAACCATTTCAGCCTCTTCAATGCATAAGTTAGGGTCAGAACGCGGGGCTGTACTACATGCACTCAGTAAAGCGCACAGCAATAATGCGGCGACGGGGCTTTTTATGTTCATCCTTAAACTATCCTATTAAGTTAACGTGCTACCTGCATTTATGTGTGAGAGTAATATATAGGTTGTACCCAAATAACACTGACACTTTATCACTGCAATAAAATAAACAACCAGTAAATATTTGTAAGGTTCTGTAGGGATTTATACTCACTTTTATAATTGAACTACGCAAAAGCCTGAAATTATTGCATTCATATCACTGTAAAATTTACAGTGATCGCAGCCAAAGAATAAAAGATTAAATTAAATTTATTAAAATACAATAACTTAATATTTGGCATTTAGTTTGCTAGTTAATGATATAAGCAAATAAATTGTAAAAGGACTAGTTATGAATATTTTTGAAGCACTACGTCATGACCATGACAAACAACGAGAATTGGTAGATGCGCTTATTCAAACACACGGCGACACAGAGCAGCGCCACACGCTAATGGATGAGCTAAAAACAGAATTAGAAAATCACGCAAAATTTGAAGAACGTTACTTTTATAACCCACTTATGTTTGATGACTTAACTCATGAAAAAGCGCGCCACAGCGTAGCTGAACATCACGAAATTGATGAATTAATTGAACAACTTGAAGATACCGAAATGAGCTCGTCTGCATGGTTAGTTGCAGCTAAAAAGCTACACCATTTGGTACATCATCATTTAAGTGAAGAAGAACACGAAGTGTTTCAATTAGCGGGTAAAGCACTTACCGAAGGGCAAAAAGAGAGCCTTGCTGAGCAATACAACGACGCTATGCATTAGTTGTAAACACGCAAACCGACTTCCACACACTCCCTGTGTACTTATTGGTTATAAGCCTTATGGCTTATAACCAATTTTTTTGTATGTACTTTATTACTTTACAGTAAATTTCACGTCTTGGTCGCGTAATAAGTAAAGTGCAAAACACGCAGCCCACATTGGCCATGCAGTAAAGAATAATAAGTTATTAAAGCCATCTATGTACTGGTTGTAAGAAGAAAGCGTAGATAAGCCATGCATTACAAAAATGATACCGTACGTTATACGCTTTTTAATACCTGCTAAAAATGCTAAAACAAGCACTAACTGCACCGCACCAATAATGTAAGCCACTATATCTGTAGAGCCACTAATACCGTAAAAATGTTCAAAAATACGTGCGCTATGCCCAGGATTAACAAACTTATCGAATGTCCACATAACCATTACAATAAACACGCCTAAACGCAAAGATAAAAGTGACCACTGCAAACGGTTTTGCACATCAGAATTCATTGAACCTGTCATAAAATTTCCTTAAATGAATATTAATAAACGTAGAAGTAACCTAGACCGTATAAGTTATTTTTTATTTCAAAAATTTTTAATTAAATTCATTAGTTAAGCCATGCAGTACTAAAAGTGAAGCTTATTTAAGTAATTTAAAAATGCTGCATAAAAGTTAACTCTTTTAAAATGTTAGCAGGTTGAAAGTAGTCTATAATTAAAAATTCTATTAAAAGCATATATTTACATTCAGTCTAGTACAATCGCTGTATTAATATTTTATCAACTAATAAAACAATACTACTTAATTACCATCTTTATAATGCATCTGTTTTGTTATGTTCTAAAAAACAAAAAGAATCAAAATTTTACTGAAAGTTATTTTTAATCCTTTCGGTCTTTATCGCCAACAACATTTTAACCGTAGAGAGAAAACGTTTGAAACACGCATATTTAGCACTTTCCCTAGCCACCATATTAAATACACCACTTAATGCTTTTGCAGCCGAAGAATCAAAAACAGCAAAAGAAGGCGCAATTGAGCGTATTGAGGTGGCAGGCCAAGTTATTAAATCTCAAGGTCTTTCGGTTAAAAATGCCACTGTAGACGGCCCTTTTGGCGACAACTTAGCTCTACGAGATATAGCCCGTTCAGTAACACCAATTTCAAGCGAGTTAATAGAACAACTCAATATTACGACTTTACAAGACGTACTTGCAGTCAGCCCTAATACCTATTCAGCCAGTGGTTTTGGGGCACCAAGTTTACCTACTATTCGTGGGCAACTAGGTGAGCTTTTCCAAGATGGTACACGCCGCCAAGCAGGTAATAATGGCTTTGGTGTGCCGTTATCGTTCAACTCTATAGAACAAATAGATGTAGTAAAAGGCGCGCCACCGGTATTATTTGGTTCAAGCCAACGCAACGGTGGTTTTGTAAACTTACATTCTAAAAAAGCATCAACTGACGACAGTAAAGGCAAAGCAACGGTATCTGCAGGACGATGGGATCAGTACAGTGTTTTAGTTGATTACAGTGCACCTATAGTAAAAGACAAAGTAGGTTTTAGAGTAAGCGCTGAACACATTGATAACGGCAGTTACTACGACTTTTCGGGCACGAAAAGCGACAGCCTATTTGCAGCACTTAGGGTGTTACCTGATGACAAGAGCAGCTGGGATATTAACTTTGAGTTATACCAAGTTGAATTTACCGATAACGCAGGTATTAACCGCCCTACTCAAGCGCTAATAGATAATGGCCTTTATATTACCGGCCAAGGCGTGCAAGTAAATGGCAGTACAGTTCCAGCGGCAGGTTCTATTGTTTCACCTACTGGGCAAGTAAAAATAGACCGTAGTACAGTACTTACCGACCCTGACAATCAAAACGAAGCCACTACTTATTTACTACACAGTATTTATAAGCGTGAACTTTCAAACAACGCATCAATAAAAAACATTACGTATTTTCAGCACTTACAACGCGAAGAAATTGCACAAAATAGCTTTGTTGAAATTATAGATGGTGCCGATACCGCGCAGAACCGTACCGAACTGACTTACCAATGGAGCAACGAACAGCAAACAATTTTTGCTTTTGATGTGCGTTACAACCGCGTGCTAGGCTACAGCCAATTTACAACAGAAGCCGACCTACCTATTGATTTAACTGGCCCAATTTCAAATCGCCGCATTCCTTTAGCTGATGCACAACAAGCGCGTTTAATTGAAATTAGTCCAGGTGTATTTGTATCCCCTGGTGGTCAGTACGATATTAATAACGATGGCAGCGGCGACTTTAACTTATCAGACACTACCGATTCGCGCTCATGGCAAACGGGTTTTGCTATTCAGCAAGATTCAGATTGGACAGATAAGTTTCATACAAGTGTTGGCTACCGCATTGATTTTTATGACGTAGACGCGCACGACCCAATAGCACCAGAGGGTGAAATTGCAGCGAGCGATAGCATTAACGATAAGCTACATTCGGGGCAAGTAAGCTTTAATTACCGATTAAATGGTGATTACACCACTTATGGTGCAGCAAGTTACAACGAAGCCACATCAAATAGCATGGCTGGCGGCACGTCTCTTGGTGGTGACAACACGATTAGCGCGCAAAACTTTTCAACCGAAAATACCTTAGTTGAATTCGGTTTAAAATACGCACCAACCGACAGTGATTGGTACGCCGATGGTGCAGTGTTTAGCCAACGTCGTAGTTTACGTAATCGCGATGGTAGTAATACCGGCATTCGTACTACCGGCTTTGAAAGCCAAGTATTCTATGATGCTTACCCTTATTGGTTAAGTGCCGGCTACAGCTATATTGATGCTCGCTACGATAATTCTGCAAGTAGCCAAGATTCAGCGCAAGTAGCAGATGCATTTGACAACTCACGTCCAGATATTATTGCAGGTACCAGTGTTGGCGCACCTAGCTTTACCGCGTTTGCACCTTCAAACCGCCAAGTTCAGGGCATCCCTGAGCAATCTTTCAGCTTTAACGGAAATTATTCAATTAATTCGAAATGGCAAACGGGTTTTTCAGGTCTATATACAAAGAGTTACCCATTAGACTTTTTGGCGACAGTAAAAATTCGTGATCAGTACACCCTAAACGTAAATACTAGCTATGCTTTTACGCCTAATACCAAGTTACGATTAGATGTGAACAACGTGACGAATCAAAAAAACTGGCGCCCAGTATTTGAAGGCGGTTACTTTGGTGCAACTTTAGCTTTTCCTGAGTTGCCAATTAACGCCAAGTTAACCCTTACGCATAGTTTTTAAGAGAGAGAACATGATTAAAAAAATATTTCTATTATTGATTGCAGCGGCCGCCGTCGGCCTGTTCTTTCATTTTGACTTACACCAACTACTTACGCTTGATGGCTTAAAAGGATCGATGGATCAGTTTAACCAATACAAAGAGCAGTCACCGTTACTCGTTATTGGTGGGTTCTTTTTACTATACGTAGTAGTAACTGCTCTCTCTTTACCAGGCGCCGCTATTTTAACACTTGCCGCAGGTGCATTGTTTGGCTTAGTTGAAGGCTTATTGGTTGCATCTTTTGCCTCAACTATTGGCGCAACACTTGCCTTTTTAGTATCGCGTTACTTACTACGTGACACTATTAAACAACGTTTTCCTGAGCGATTAGCCGCCATTGATGCAGGCGTTGAAAGAGAAGGTGGATTTTACTTATTTACGCTTAGATTAGTGCCGGTGTTTCCGTTCTTTTTAATCAACTTACTAATGGGTGTTACTTCAATAAAGTCTTGGACTTACTACTGGGTAAGCCAAGCAGGTATGCTCGCCGGTACATTTGTATTTGTTAACGCAGGTACACAACTGGCGCAAATAGAAAGCTTATCTGGAATTTTATCATTCAACTTAATCTTATCATTCGCTTTATTGGGTATATTCCCATTCATTGCAAAAGGAATCTTAAACGTGTTTAAAAAGCGTCGCGTATACAAAAACTACACTAAGCCTAAAAAATTCGACCGTAACATGATTGTTATTGGCGCAGGCGCAGGTGGTTTGGTAACAAGTTATATAGCCGCTGCTGTTAAAGCAAAAGTAACCCTTATTGAAGCGGGCGAAATGGGCGGTGACTGTTTAAACTATGGTTGTGTTCCAAGTAAAGCAGTCATTAAAAGCGCTAAAATTGCAGAACAAATTCGCCATGGTGAAAACTACGGCCTAGAAAATGCGACACCGCAGTTTTCGTTCAAAAAAGTAATGGCACGTGTACACAAAGTAATTGCCGATGTAGCACCACACGACAGTGTTGAGCGTTACACCAACCTAGGCGTAGATGTTGTAAAAGGTTACGGTAAATTAATAGACCCGTGGACTGTAGAAATTAAACTTAACGACGGTGGCACGCAAACACTCACCGCTCGTACTATTGTTATTGCAACTGGCGCACGCCCATTTGTACCGCCACTACCTGGTATTGAAGAAACTGGCTATGTAACAAGCGATACATTGTGGAATAAATTTGCAGAGCTAGATGAGGCACCTAAAAAACTTGTAGTACTTGGTGGTGGTCCAATTGGTAGCGAATTAGCACAAAGCTTTGCTCGTTTAGGTTCAAGCGTTACGCAAATTGAAATGGCGGAGCGCATCATGATCAAAGAAGATCTTGAAGTGTCTACTTTTGCTCACGAAGCGTTAACCGAAAGTGGCGTTAATATTTTAACATCGCACCAAGCACTACGCTGTGAAGCTCGCGATGGTAAAAAATATATTGTTGTTAAACATAACGACAAAGAAATAGATATTGAATACGACGAGCTATTATGTGCCGTTGGTAGAAGTGCACGCCTTAAAGGTTACGGTCTTGAAGAGCTAGGCATTGAAACAAACCGCACAGTAGTAACTAACGAATACCTAGAAACACTGTACCCTAATATTTTTGCAGCAGGCGATATTGTAGGTCCATACCAGTTTACACATGTGGCAGCTCATCAGGGTTGGTACGCAGCGGTAAATGGCTTATTTGGTCATCTTAAAAAGTTTAAAGTAGATTACCGTGTTATTCCGTGGACTACGTTTATTGACCCAGAAGTAGCACGTGTTGGCTTAAACGAGCAAGACGCAAAAGACAAAGGCATAGATTACGAAATTACTCGCTTTGAATTTGAAGAGCTAGACCGTGCAATTACCGACAGCGCTACAAAAGGCTTTATTAAAGTGATTACACCCAAAGGCAAAGACAAAATATTGGGTGTTACTGTAGTATCTGAACACGCTGGCGACTTAATTGCTGAGTTTGTACTGGCAATGAAACACGGTTTAGGCCTTAACAAAATACTCGGTACTATACACAGCTACCCTACTTGGGCTGAAGGTAACAAATACGCAGCAGGTGAGTGGAAACGCGCTCATGCACCTGAAAAAGTGCTTAACTTGCTTGAAAAATACCACACTTGGCGTCGAGGTTAATTATGTTTAAAACACCTCTAAAAGCATTGCTACTTGGTTCGGCTTTATTTGTAACATCGTTTGCAACGTCATTTTCGGCCCAAGCCCAAAACATGCACGATAGCTGGAATGCATTGTTAAATAAGCATGTTGTCGCTATTAATCATAATCACAGTACTGAGGTTGATTACGCTGCTATAAAACGTGAGCATGCACAGCTAAAAACGTATTTAGATTCGTTAACGGCTGTAACGCAAAGCGAATTTGACGCGTGGAAAAAGCCTAAGCAACTCGCTTTTTTAATCAATGCTTATAATGCGTGGACTGTTGAACTTATATTGACTAAGTACCCTGATATTAAGTCAATTAAAGACTTAGGGAGCTTTTTTAGCTCACCATGGAGTAAAGAGTTTGTGCCATTACTTGGCAAAACTCGCAGCCTTGATGATATAGAGCATGGTTTAATACGTGGCAGCGGTAAATACAACGACCCACGTATTCACTTTGCAGTAAATTGCGCGAGTATTGGTTGCCCAGCGCTTCGAGAAGAAGCCTATACAGCCACTGATTTAGAGAGCCAATTGCAAGAGCAAACAGTGCGCTTTTTATCAGATATGACACGCAATATGGCTCAAGAAAATACGCTAAGCGTGTCTTCAATATTTAAATGGTACGGCGATGACTTTGAAAAAGGTTTTAGAGGTGCAAACACGCTACAGCAGTTTTTCCTGCAATACAGTGATGCACTTAAACTGATACCCGCTCAGCAAAAAGCACTTAAAAATGATGACATGAAAGTTAAATTTTTAGACTATAACTGGGATTTAAATGTTCGCCATTAAGTTTTGGCAAACACTGGCGCGATACAGCTTTTGCTGTGTCGCGTTTTGCGTTTGTGCAATCGCAAATTTAGCTGTTTTTTCGAGCATCGCGTTTGCTAATACCGTTATTAACTCAAATAGTAAAAGTAATTTAGTAATAAACACACAACAGGGATCTCGCTGGCAACAAGTTCAAGCACTTGGTAGCAATCAAGATGTATACTTTTATGCATGGGGCGGCGACGCGCAAATAAATGCTTATATTCAATGGGCAGCACAGCAAGTTAAAACTAAGTACAACATTAACCTAGTGCATGTGAAATTAAGTGACACCAGCGAAGCAGTAAGCCGTGTACTTGCCGAAAAATCAGCAAACAATAACAACCAAGGCAGCGTAGATTTAATGTGGATCAACGGAGCTAACTTTGCCACCATGAGTGAGCACTCTCTGCTTTTGAAAGAATGGGCAAATAAACTCCCCTACTTTGCATTAACCGATGCTGCTAATAACCCTGCTGTAACCTTTGATTTTGGTTTACCTACCAATGGGATGGAAGCGCCATGGGGGCAAGCGTCACTTACGTTTTATTACGACAGCATTGCAATAAATGGTAAGGCAAACAATAAATTGCCGACGACATTAAACGAATTATTAAACTGGAGCGCACAAAACCCTGGTCGCTTTAGTTACCCAAAGCCACCTGACTTTTTAGGTATGAGCTTTTTAAAATACGCCTTAGTTGTACTGCATAAGCACAGCAGCGAAAATATTAAAGCGCAGCTAAACCAACCAGCTACAACTAAAAATACAGCACAAGTGTTAAACACACTATGGGACTTTTTAGATAAACTACACCCAACTCTTTGGCGTGGTGGCACTCATTTTATGCAAAGTGGTGCTCAAATGCGCCGCCTTGTGGACGATACAGAGCTGAGTTTAGCCTTTACTTTTTCAGCACCTGAAGTACCGGCAGCTGTAAAACGCTATGATTTACCAAACAGCATTCGTAGTTACGCAATGAGTGATGGCAGTTTAAGTAATACCCATTTTGTGGCAATCCCTTACAATGCAAGCCACCAGCAAAGTGCGCAATTAGTGGCTAATTTTTTACTCAGCCCTGAGGCGCAAGCCCAAAAACAAAAAGCGCATATATGGGGCGATAAAAGCGTACTTATTCAATCAACGTTAACGCCCGATCAGCAAGCCTTATTTAAAACGGCTAAACCGCATCCAAGTGCACTGCCTTTAAACAGTATTAAACGCACATTGAGCGAACCTCATCCAAGCTGGGTAAACGCCATTATGCAAGGTTGGCAAACCCGTTATGGAGTAAGCCAATGAGCGTTATTTCAAAAAGTGTACCTGTAAATACCAAAGCAACAACGCAGTGCAGCACCGATATGTTTACGCGCATTGTAAAATTTAGCCCGCGATTTTTACTCGCTCTGCTTATATTACCCGTACTTGGTGGCTTAATTAGCGTCTTGCTGCCTGCCTTTGGTTATGCGCCCGTACTTGAGCAAACAACGTTTAGCTTGCAAGGTTTTAATGCCCTTTGGCAAACACCTGGCCTTACCCAAATGGTTACCTTAAGCGTTGCAACGGGCTTAATAAGTACTTTGCTTGCATTTATCATTACCTTAATGATTTTAGCTGCGTTTTTTAATAGCCCGTGGCTCAACCGAATTCAGCGTTTATTGAGCCCTATATTAGTTATACCTCATGCCGCCGCGGCTATTGCGGTGGGGTTTTTAATTGCCCCTTCAGGTATGATTTCACGCTTAGCGTCGCCTTGGTTAAGCGGCTGGGAACTTGCGCCAAACGGCATGTTTCCGCATGATTCGTTCGGTATTAGTATTATTTTAGGCTTAACACTCAAAGAGCTTCCCTTTTTATTATTAATGGCACTGGGCGTACTTGCTCAACCTGAGCTTGGCAAAAAATTACGCCAACAACATAAGGTTGCGCTTAACTTGGGTTATTGCCCAATGACGGCCTTTTTTAAAGTAATATTGCCAAGTCTTTATCCGCTGCTGCGTTTGCCGCTTTTAGCCGTGCTTGCCTATGCAAGTGCCAGTGTAGAAATGCCACTCATTTTAGGCCCAAATACACCACCCACGTTGGCCGTTGCAATAATGCATTGGTTTAACGATGTTGATTTAAATCTGCGTATTAAAGCCTCAGCAGGTGCTTTATTACAACTGGCTGTTACAGGCGGGTTGTTAGCCCTTTGGCTTGCCGGAGAAAAAGCCATAAAAGTATTATTTAGCGACTCGCTCACTAATGGAGTGCGCGAATACGGCGGATTTTATTGGCAAAAAATAACGGTCGTACTCACCGCATTAGTAATTAGCTTTATACTGTTGTCACTTATTGGTTTAGTTATGTGGTCGGTTGCAGGTTTTTGGCGCTTTCCAGATGCAATGCCTGAACAATTTACACTACTGCATTTTAAAAGTGCGCTAATGCAAATGGGCAGCCCGCTTTTTAATACGCTAGCAATCGGTTTAGTAACCACGCTATTTGCCATTATTCTTACTTTATTGTGTTTAGAATCAGAGCAGTTGAGTGACAAACCTATTTCTCGTTTTACCAGTTTAATTATTTACTTACCGTTATTAGTGCCCAGTATTGCCTTTTTATTTGGGCTAGTATGGATACAACAATTGGTAAATAACCAAGCCGCATTTTTTAATGTGGTACTTACGCATTTACTGTTTGTGTTGCCTTATGTGTTTTTGTCACTTGCGAGCAGTTATAGGCGCTTAGATCCTCGTTTTACTCATGTTGCAGCAAGCCTAGGCGCAGCGCCATGCAAGGTGTTTTTTAAAGTAAAACTACCTCAGTTGTTTGCCCCGATTTTAATTGCAGCCGCACTGGGCTTAGCTATTAGTTTTGGACAATACCTCCCCACGCTTTTATCTGGCGGCGGGCGCATAGCCACAATAACAACCGAAGCCGTTACGCTTGCTAATGGCGCAAGCAGACGCACCAGTGCCGTGTACGCTATTATGCAAATGGCACTGCCGCTTATTGGATTTATACTGGCATGGGGTTTACCTAAATATTTTTTCAAAAGTGCACGTGCTTAAAAGTACGCGAGTTTAAACGTGCACATATTTAAAGCACCCATGTTTAACACTATCAGGGTTAAGGTTTTTTAATGCAGTCATCGTTACAAATTAAAAATTGTCAGCTTTATCGCCAAAATGAGCTGTTACTTAGCTTAAACGAGCAAGTTAATGGCGGTGAAATTCTGACTATTATGGGCCCATCAGGCAGTGGTAAATCAAGCTTATTAAATTGGCTTACGGGTACTTTACCAAGTAGCTTTAAGGCCAATGGTGAGGTGTGGCTTAATGGTCAAAATATCGATAACACCCCTCCACACTTGCGCCATATTGGAGTGCTTTATCAAGACGCTTTATTGTTTTCGCATTTAACTGTTGCTGGTAACATTGCCTTTGCAATGCAAAAAGGTAATAAAAAACAACGCCTTGAAAAAATAGAACACGCACTTGAGCAAGTCGGTCTTAAAGACATGGGTAATCGTCACCCCGATAACCTCTCGGGCGGGCAGCAAGCCCGTGTTGCATTATTACGTATGCTGCTGAGCGAACCTAAAGCCATTTTACTCGACGAACCCTTTAGCAAACTCGACACCCAACTGCGTGTTGATACACGCGAACTCGTGTTTAGCCAAATACGCGATCATAAGCTACCTGCAATTATGGTAACTCATGACCATAGCGACGCTGACGCTGCAAATGGCAAACTCATAACTTTAAATAGCGCACTTTAAATACATAGCTTTAAACGCATAAGGCAAAAAACATGCTAGACAAATTTATCACCCCTGTAATTAAGCCACTTTTAACACCTGTGGTTATGCTTATGCATAAACGCGGCATAACCGCCGATCAGCTCACCGTGGTAGGCTTTTTAGTTGGCTTATTAGCCGTGCCATTACTGGCGTTTGAAATGTGGTACGGCGCATTAGTTGCCATTGCTTTAAATCGAATTTTAGATGGACTTGATGGCGCATTAGCACGCTACGCAAACCAAAGTTCAAGCGCGGGTGGCTTTTTAGATATCACACTCGACTTTTTATTTTACGCGGCTATTCCGCTTGGCTTTATTTTGGCAAACCCTGAGCAAAACGCGATAGCGGGATCGTTATTACTTGCCACTTTTATTGGTACGGGCTCAAGCTTTTTAGCTTTTGCGATTGCCGCCGAAAAATTTAAACTCGAAAAACCGCAATTTAAATATAAAAGCTTTTACTACTTAAACGGCTTAACCGAAGGCACTGAAACAATAGCGCTATTTATTGCATTTTGTATTTGGCCGCAGCACTTTGCTGTTATGGCGAGCATTTTTGCTATTGCGTGTGGCATAACTATTTTTACCCGTATACATGGCGGTTATCACACGCTTAAGCGACAAGAAGCCGATGCTAACAAAGCAGCTGAAAACGTGCCTAACAGTGCAAATTCTGAGGTAATAAATGACTAATGAAGTATGGTGGCGCTTAGGCTTCTTTTTTAGCATTTTAATTATAATGATGCTGCTTGAATGGCAAAAACCTGCTCGCCAAGCACCTATTAAAAGCAGTACACGTTGGTTTGCTAATTTTGGATTAGTGTTTGCTTCATCAGTTATTGCGCGCTTAGTGGTCCCTATTGGGTTAACCGCTGTTGCACTTTACAATCAAGAGCACGGCATTGGCTTATTTAATCAAATAGCCCTACCAAGCAGTTTAATTATTATATTGAGCATACTTTTACTCGATATATTAATTTATTGGCAGCATAGATTATTTCATCAAGTGCCTATTTTATGGCGCTTGCACCGTGTACACCACGCCGATGCACATGTTGATACAAGTACGGGCTTGCGCTTTCACCCTATCGAAATTGTGCTGAGCATACTTATAAAACTCATTGCAGTAACAGCTCTTGGCGTACCTGCCATTGCGGTACTTATTTTTGAAATAGCACTTAATGGTTTAGCACTATTTAATCATGCAAATATACGCCTACCTAATGCCATTGAAAAACCACTGCGTTTAATACTAATGACGCAAATTTTGCATCGAATTCACCATAGCCAAGTGGTTAGTGAAACTAACTCAAACTATGGTTTTAGTGTAATTTGGTGGGATAAATTATTTGGTAGCTATAAAGATAAAGCAAAAAAAGCCGACGCAGATATAAATATTGGCTTAAAAGAATACCCAAGCCAAAAGCAAAATGCGTCGCTTTTGGGGTTACTTACAATGCCTTTTAAAAACAAGTAAAAACAAGTAAAAACAAGCATATTTTATCTCTTACAATACCAATCCACTTAAAATTGCTTTTATGTAGATTGGTATAAACAAAATACTCCTTAAATACTATAAATATACCTGTAACTAACCTTTTAATTGTTAAGTCCTTTCCTACTTTTTTGACGTAAAAAATATTCCGCTCAC
>NZ_JACJDN010000430.1:0-3577 GCF_014163565.1 Pseudoalteromonas sp. SR45-5
AATTCTCAGCTTTCTAAATGGTAGCTAAACTTAAAACTTATAAGTAGCCTGAAGGTAGGCAAAGCGACCGATATTATCATAAATCGCTGAACCTGCGCCTGTACCGGTTGTTGAGCCAGGTAATCCACGGTTAAATAAGTTATCAACACCTAGCTTAAATCCAACACCACTATCAAAGTTATATGCAACTGATGCATCAGTTATGAAGTAAGAGCCATAACGCATTTCATTTGAAGGGTTAGGGTTTGCTTCTATTTGTGTCGGATTGTATAGCTCAACGCCGTTAATAAAGCGAGTGCTGAAATCTACAACAAGATTTTCATAAGTATAATCAACAGAAATACTACCCTGCCATGTTTCATTACCTAATACACCTTCATAGTCTGTATAATTTTCAGGCTCAGCTGAGAAAGGATAATCTTTCGCTTCAATCAAATAAGTACCGATAAAACTAGTACCAAAACTACCACCTAGGGCATCAAAATCATAACCCACCTCAAAGTCAACACCCGAGTTAAGACTACGTGCAATATTAAGTGCAAAGCCCTTTAATAACGTAATTTCACTTGTATTTGGATCACGAGTTATAAGACCACAGAATTGGTTATCAATACCAGTTGGTGAATCTACACAACGATCGATAATTGTTTGGAAACCAATACCACTAATTGTGTCATCGATATCAATTTCCCAGTAATCGGCTGTTACGCTGAAACCCTCTAACCATTCTGGCTGGTAAACAATACCTGCGGTAATAGATCTAGACTCTTCAGGTTGCAGATCTGGATTACCACCAACTAAAGTCTCAAGCGTTGCGCTATCATAACTTGAGTCAAAGTCAGCAGGTACACCAAGCGCTGCACAGTTAGCTGCACGAACAGCTCGGCCTGCATCACTTAATTGATCAAGCTCTGAAACCTTACAGCTATCGTCAACATTTGCGAAAGACTGGCTTTGGCCAGAGAATAATTCGTCGATATTTGGCGCACGCATTGCTTCAGATACTGTAAAGCGAGCACGTAATTCAGGCGTAATAGTCCAATCTAAGCCTAATTTCCAGCTTGTAGCATCGCCTATAGTTGAGTAATCAGCATAACGTACAGCTGTGTCAAAAACTAATGTATCAATTAAAAATACATCTTCAATTAATGGTACTGATAGTTCAAAAAACGCTTCTGTCACATCGTAACCGCCATCAGTCTCACCAAGTGCATTAAAGAATGTAGCCCCTGTTTTAGCAAATGGGTCTTCAATAGTCACACTTGTTTCATCACGGTACTCAACACCGCCTGCAAAACCAACCATACCCGCAGGTAGCTCATAAATTGCAGAGTTACTAAATGTTGCATTAAATACTGTTTGCTTGATTTCTGATGTGCCAATTGATGTTGTTGTAACATAGTCAATTGCTTCTTGGCTAATTGCGCCGTCACCCATTATATTTGCCGCAACACAACCATCAGCACGCGCAGCTTCACTACGACACACGATATTACCACTGTCATCAAACACAGCATCAATTGCATTAGCATAGTTGTCGTATATTACATTGGCGCCATTAATGCGCTCTATCTCAGACTTACCATGGACTAAAGAAATATCCATAGACCAGTCATCAGTAATATAACCTTGGATACCTGCAACAAACCGTGTAGTTTCACGTGTATTTTCTTCTAAACGGCGACCAACATCGTTGTACATTTTATTTACACCGATCATTGATAACCCTTCATCATCCATCAATGCCGCAGTGTCAGCCGATAAAAATGCATTATCTCGCTGTATCATATTTGCGCCACTAAAGAAGCGGAAGAAAGGTTGGCCTATATTTTCACCTTCTGTTTTAGAATATTTAGCTTGAAAATATGCGTTTAATTCATCTGTTACGTCATAATTTGTTTTAAAGTTAAAGTTAACGCGATCAAACTTAGGTTGTATTTCTGAATATTGGCGTAAGTTAATGAAATCACAACCAGCGCTTCCACAGAATTGGCCATCATCAATAGCACCTGTATAAACATCGTTTAATGAGCTATCACCATTAAATTTACCTAAAATACCACCTGTATTTGGATTCCAAACAGTTCCTTGATTTGAAATTAAATAATAACCTGCATTTGGCACTACGATTTTATCTGGATATGCTTCACTATCGAGTTGTCCGTCAGGTCGATCTTGACCTGTAACAACATCATATGGCATAGATGCATACGATGTTGCAGTCCAAGGGTTATCTAAAGCATTTAATGAGTTTTGTGTATTATATTCTACAGAGAATGCAGCATTACCACGTCCTTCAGCAAAATCTTTACCATAAGAAAAAGTATATTTTTCATTTTGATAAGAACTATTATCAGCAAAGCCTTTCGTTGCAGATACATTAAAACCTGTAATATCTTTCTTTAGTATAAAGTTAACAACACCTGTAACAGCATCTGCGCCATATACAGCAGACGCACCACCAGTAATAATCTCAACTTTTTCAATCCAAGAGCTTGGAATGGTATTCGTATCAACCGAAGATGTTCCTGGAGCACTAGAAACATGACGTTTACCGTCAACAAGTACTAATGTACGTTCACTCCCCATACCGCGTAAGTCTAGTAAACTAATACCCGCTGTGCCGATAAAACGGCCAGAGTTTGCAAGTGAATAAGTAGTAGCTAAGGCTGGCAGTTTATTTAATACTTCACCGATATTCATCGCACCAGTGCTAACCAAATCATCCCCTGTAATTACGGTCACTGGTGATGGTGAAATTGCACCTTCACGTAATATACGTGAGCCTGTAACTTCAATTCTTTCTACTTTTTCTGCATTTTCTTCTGCAGCAAATGAGCTTGCTGAGAAGGCAGCTGTAGAAGCTGCACCAAAAGCAATCGCTAGGCGAACTGCCTTTGAAATTTTATTGTTCAACATTTGATTCTCCCTAGAATATTTTTTAATTATTTTGTTTTCAAAACGGTCTGCAATTAATCACAGTACCTATTTCGGTTTGAATAGTATTCCTAACTCAACCAAGAGGTCAACACTTGGCTAACAAAATAAATATCTTTATTACAATATGTTGTGCTAACAAAATTAGGCATTATTGCCATTTGATTATTAATTAATGATTTTTAAAATCGGGATAATGGGCTGATAGCGCTCAAAAACGAAATAAAAACCAACAGTCATAGATAGGTAAATGTTAATAACGTGCCAGATAAAGTAGTATCAATCTGCTTAATTAGGTTGTGTATTTTGAAAACTTTAACGCGACTAGCGCGAATTTAACTGCTCAGATTGATTAAATACGATTGCGGTATGGTATAAGTCACATTTAACTTAATTTACCAAATAAAGAAGTAGATATTGATTGATTACAATGTCACGATACAAAAGTTGGTATCGTTTAATGCATTGCCTTAAAAGATGTATAGAAGTGGAGAAAATAGACCATTACTTATTTATTGTTACTTTCCAAGAAAATAACGCCTTATCTACATAAAACCTCTCAGTTTTAATACCCTTACTTTTGATTTGAGTAGCTTGTATTTTATTTTTTATCTCTTGCTCTTCAAATGCAACTGATAGC
>NZ_JACJDN010000431.1:0-3573 GCF_014163565.1 Pseudoalteromonas sp. SR45-5
ACTAATAACAAAGTATCTATACTGTGACTACCAATCATTACTGCTTTATTTTTTGCTACTTTACCACTGCCCATTCGCGAAAAAGCGCGAACATAAAATAATATTACACTTAACATCGCAATTGCCATGTGCGAGTGCTTTACTGCTAAATAATCCATATGCCCCTGTACTTCTGTTTTATAAAAATTTAATCAGGAAAACGGCTAAGAACCGCCTCTAACTCATCAAGCTTTTCGTTAAATACTTCAACCATTTTTGGTTCAAAATGTGTGCCTTTTTGAGCATTAATTTCATCAACCACATTTTGTAATGTCCAAGGCTCTTTATAACACCGTTTATGGCGAAGTGCATCGTATACATCAGCAAGTGCGACTATGCGACCAAATACATTAATTGCGTTTCCGCTTAGACCTTGTGGGTAACCAGACCCATCCCATTTTTCATGATGCTCTTTTGCAATAATTGCACCTGTACTCACAATTTCATGGGGAGAGTCTTTTAAAATAGTATAGCCTTTATCAGTATGGGTTTTCATCACTTCCCATTCTTGAGGTTCTAACTTTGCTGGTTTGTTTAAAATCGCATCAGGAATACCCACTTTACCTACATCATGAAGAGGAGACGCCAACCTTACTAAATCTGCATCATGTTTAGATAAACCATAGCCCTCAGCTAAAATATGACAAATATGTGCTACACGTTTAACATGATTACCTGTCTCGGTTGAGCGCTGCTCTACTGCTTCACTTAACCTATAAACAAGCTCTTGTTGTGTCGCTTCTATTTCAGACTGAAGCTGCACATTTTCAAAGGCAAGTTGCACATTTTGAGAAAATATTTTGATTAAATGACGCTGAGTATCCGTTAAATCCTTTGGGACACCTGATATGAACAGCATTGAGTTATGATTGTACTCACTACTGCAGTACGCAAATAAGTAATTATCTTTATAAATAATACTTTTATCATTAAGCGCCTGATGACACGCACTTAACTGCTCAGCTTGTAATACCTCATCAAGCTCTTTACCTTCACTTTTTTCAAAATCGCCAGTGCCAGAGCAAACTATTAGTTTTTTATTTTTTTCATGTTCTGGGTTTTGTGCAACTAAAGTGGTGGCATACATAGCTTGATCAGCAATACCCAATAAAGATGTTAATTGCTGCATAACGCCTTCAATAAAGTGCTCTATTGAATGCGCAGAAAAAATATCACGAGACGCTATAATTATTTTCTCAAGCCCTTCGCGTGATTGCTCAATCGAAATAATATCCCGATACGAGCGTAGGCTCGACATAATAACAGTAAATAATTTTTGAGCCGTTAGCTCCGTTTTCGATTTGTAATCGTTAATATCATAATTAATAATGACTTGACGTTCAGGTGCCTGGCCAGGTTGGCCTGTTCTTAAAATAATCCGTATATGATTATTTTTAGCTTCTTCACGAATAAACTTAGCAACCTGCAAACCAGCGTCGTCGGTTTCCATTACCACGTCAAGTAGCACAATAGCGGCATCTGGATGCTCTTTTATGAGCTCTTTCGCTTCAGCACCTGAGTAGGCACTAATAAACTCTAAGCGTTTATTTTGAAATTCAAAATCACTCAGTGCTAGTTTTGTAACAGCATGAACTTCAGGTTCATCATCAACGATTAATACTTTCCAGGTACCGTGTTCAATCTCATCGATTGTTTCTTCTGGTTCATCTGAAAATAAAAAATCACCCATCATAGTCGAAATTCCTTCATGGCATTATTTAACGCACTAGTAGGCAATTATTATTCTCTAGGGCCACAGTGCAAGTGTTACACGGTCATTGTTACCAAGGTCTTTCACTGTTTTAATATTAACAAACGCCATTTTTTCAAAAAAATGACGAACAGCTTCACCTTGCTCAAAACCGTGTTCTATTAAAAGATAGCCATTAGATGACAAATAGTCACGTGATTGTGTAATTATTTGTTTAATATCAGACATTCCGCAATCATCAGCCACTAATGCCGATAGAGGCTCAAAGCGCACATCACCCTGATTTAAATGTATATCACTACTTTCTATATAAGGAGGGTTAGTGACAATTAAATTGAATTTTTCGCCATGCAACTCACTAAACCAGTTACTTTGTTTAACATGTACATTATTAATCGCTAATCGCTGCTGGTTACGTGTAGCAAGTGCAACTGCATCGCTTACTCTATCTACTGCAGTAATTTGCCAATTAGGCATTTCACTACCCAGTGCCAACGCTATTGCACCAGTACCTGTGCCTAAATCCAGCACCTTTGCTGTAGCGGGTAGCGCTATTTCAAGTGCTTGCTCGACTAATGTTTCAGTATCTGGTCGAGGTATTAGGGTCGTTGCGTTAATTTCAAGCGATAAGCTCCAAAATTCACGCAGCCCAGTTATATGGGCTACGGGCTCACCTTTTAAACGTCTTTGGATAAATATATTAAACTGCGATTGTTGCTCATCACTAAGCGCATGTTCTGGCCAAGTAAAAAGGTAACTGCGAGGTTTTTGAAGTATATGAAGAAGTAAAACTTGTGCATCTAATTTAGCACTTTCGCTGCTAAGTGCTAATAAGTCAGCACCTGCAGCAATTGCTTGTTCAAGAGTGTGAGCCACAATTACTCGTCGCCCATGGCCGCAAGTAAGTCAGCTTGATGCTCTTGCATTAATGGGTCAATAATCGCACTTAAATCACCAGCTACCACTTCGTTTAAACGATAAAGTGTTAAGTTAATACGGTGATCGGTAATACGACCTTGCGGGTAGTTATAAGTACGAATACGCTCAGAACGATCGCCACTACCTACCAAGTCACGACGTTCAGAGGCTTCTGCCGCATGGCGTTTTTCATCTTCAGCTTGTTGCAGTCGAGCTGCAAGTACTGACATCGCTTTAGCGCGGTTTTTATGCTGCGAACGCTGATCCTGACACTCAACCACAACACCGGTAGGTATATGTGTAAGTCGAATAGCAGAATCAGTTTTATTTACGTGCTGACCACCTGCGCCTGATGCACGAAATGTATCAACTTTTAAATCTGCTGTATTAATTTGTATCGCTTCAGCTTCTGGTACTTCTGCCATAACCGCAACAGTACACGCTGAGGTATGAACACGACCTTGTGATTCAGTCTCTGGCACACGTTGTACGCGGTGTACACCTGATTCAAACTTTAATTGACCGTAAACGCCTTCGCCACTGATATTTGCAATAACTTCTTTGTAACCGCCATGCTCACCTTCATTGGTGCTTACAACTTCTACTTTCCATTTTTTATTTTCTGCGTAGCGGCTGTACATACGAAATAAGTCACCAGCAAAAATAGCCGCTTCATCGCCGCCCGTCCCTGCACGTACTTCAACAAACACGTTGTTGTTATCTCGCGGATCTTTTGGCAACATTAATACTTGAATTTGATCTTCAATCACTAGTATTTGTGCTTTTGCTTCTTTATATTCTTCTTGCGCCATTTCACGCATTTCAGGGTCAGAATCTTTAAGCATTTCTTCTGCACTGGCTAAATCGTCTTGCGTTTCTTTATAGTTTAAAAACGTTTTTACAAT
>NZ_JACJDN010000432.1:0-3571 GCF_014163565.1 Pseudoalteromonas sp. SR45-5
CCTATTAAATATATGAGGCTGCATTTTTGCAGCCTTTTTTATAAGTCCTATTTGCAAGCCCTTCTAAATACCTCTCAATGTTGCGTCAAATTTAATCTGGCATCTATTTTGCATTTGTAAGTTCAGAGATTTTTTATGTGAGTCGATACTATGGACAAAATGGTCTACATTGCGGCCTCTGGCGCTAAGCAAAGCCTACAAGGGCTTGCTTTAAAAGCCAATAATTTGGCAAATGCAAATACAACGGGTTTTAAAGCTGACTTTGCCCAGGCGCGTTCTATGCAAGCGTTTGGCGAAGGTTTGCCTACACGTGTATTTTCAATGCAAGAGCGTCCGGGTTCAAACATGGTATCGGGTGGCATTGTTCAAACCGGGCGAGACTTAGATATCGCAATGAGCGATAACGCATGGCTTGCTGTGCAAGATGCCTCCGGTAATGAAGCTTACACAAAAGTGGGTACGTTAAACATTACAGCTCAAGGTATGCTCGTAACCAGCCATGGTCGTCAAGTTATTGGCGAAGGGGGACCTGTTATTTTACCCGTCCCAGTCGAAAAAATAGAGTTTAGCCAAGATGGCGCTATTCAAGTTCGACCACAAGGCGCTCCTGCTAACTTTTTAGAAGAAATCGACACGCTTAGAGTTGTTGAAGCAAATAGCTCACAGCTCGAAAAAGGTAACGACGGTTTATTTAGACCAAAAGCAAATGTAACAGTAGATACCTCTGCCAATGTAAAAGTTTTAAGTGGTTCGCTTGAAATGTCGAATGTGAATCCGGTTCACGAAATGGTCGACATGATAAGCCACCAGCGCCAATTTGAATTACAAGTGAAATTAATGAAAACAGCTGAAGAAATTGACGAGCGTCAAGATCAGTTATTACGCATAGTTTAACTTTAAAGTGAGGACACGATTATGAATCCAGCATTGTGGATCAGTAAAACGGGGCTAGACGCTCAACAAACCGATATATCGGTTATCTCAAATAATTTAGCGAATGCCAGTACCGTAGGTTACAAAAAAAGCCGCGCTATATTTGAAGATTTACTTTATCAAAATATTAATCAACCAGGTGGTCGTTCATCGCAAGATACCGAAATGCCGTCGGGCTTAATGTTAGGTGCGGGTGCTAAAGTTGTAGCTAACCAAAAAGAGTTTACGCAAGGCAACATGTTGACCACCGAAAACTCACTAGATTGGATGATTTCTGGCGAAGGCTTTTTTGAAGTACTGCAACCAGATGGCAATATTGCTTACTCGCGCAATGGTCAGTTTACTACTGATGGCGATGGACGAATTGTAACATCGGGCGCTGGTTACGTTATTCAGCCAGAAATGAATGTACCTGATGACGCGCAATCAATTACAGTTTCGCAAGACGGCGAAGTATCTGTACGTGTTGCAGGTCAAGCCGATAACGTTGTAATTGGTCAGCTAACAATTAGTGACTTTATTAATCCATCGGGCCTTGAGCCAATTGGTCAAAACCTTTATACCGAAACCGCTGTAAGTGGTGCACCGGTACAAGGTAACCCGGGTGTTGAAGGGTTAGGTAGCATTATTCAAGGCTCTCTTGAAACTTCAAACGTAAATGTAACTGAAGAGCTAGTAAATCTAATCGAAACTCAGCGTATTTACGAAATGAACTCAAAAGTAATTTCGGCCGTTGACGAAATGATGAGTTACATCAATCAACAGCTTTAATAGAATAGGGGGAATTATGCGTAATATTATTTTATTTGCAGCGGGCACATTATTTTTAAGTGGCTGTATGTCTACGCAAAATAGTGAGGTAGTGCAGGACGACCCTTACTACGCACCTATGTACCCCGAGCCTATCTTAGAGCCGCTGGTAGCCACAGGTTCACTGTTTAATACTCATACATCAAACGACTTATATTCTGATAAAAAAGCGCTACGTACTGGCGATATAATTACGGTTAAATTGCAAGAGTCTACTCAAGCAACAAAAGCCGCTAAAACAGAAACAGACAAAGAAACTGACGCAAGCTTAGACCCAGTGATTGGCTTAGGTGGTCTACCTGTAAATATAGGTGGCGATAGTATCCAGTTTGGTATTGGTAGTGATTCGTCGTTTACGGGTGATTCAAAATCAAACCAGTCAAACAGCTTAGTGGGCGATATTTCGGTTAATGTAATGCGCGTTTTACCTAACGGTAATTTAGTTATACGCGGCGAAAAATGGCTAACGCTTAATACCGGCGAAGAGTTTATTCGTTTAGAAGGGCTAGTACGCCCTCAAGACGTAAGCGCCGATAATACGGTTGAATCAAATCGTATTGCTAATGCACGTATTCAATACTCAGGTAAAGGGCAAACGCAAGAGGCGCAAAGTCCTGGTTGGCTTACACGTTTCTTTAGCAGTTCGCTGTTTCCATTTTAGAGGGTAACAACATGAATAGCCTTAAAGCTTTATGTTTAGTTGTGTTATTAGGTTGGCAGTTTACTGCCAGTGCTGAGCGCATAAAAGATGTGTCTATGGTTGAAGGCGTACGCTCTAACCAATTAGTCGGTTATGGCTTAGTAGTTGGTTTGCCAGGCACTGGCGAGCAAAACTCATACACACAACAAAGTTTTAGAGGCATGTTAAACAGCTTTGGTATTACGCTACCCTCAACTCAAAGCCCTAAAATTAAAAATGTTGCCGCTGTGGCGGTGCATGCAGAACTACCTGCATTTAGAAAGCCTGGGCAAGCAATTGATATTACGGTTTCTTCTATTGGTAGTGCAGGCAGCTTACGTGGCGGTACTTTACTACAAACTTTTTTAAAGGGTGTAGACGGTAACGTGTACGCAATTGCACAAGGTAGTTTAATTGTCGGTGGCTTAGGCGCACAAGGCCTTGATGGTAGTAGAGTTGTAATTAACACCCCTACAGTTGGTCGTATACCAAATGGCGCTACAGTTGAGCGCGCCGTGGAAAGCCCATTTATGCAAGGCGATTACATTACTTTTAATTTAAACCGCCCAGACTTTACAACGGCAAAACGCCTAGAAAAAACAATTAATGACTTAGTTGGCCCAAATAGCGCACAGGCAATTGATTCTGTTTCTATTCGTGTTATAGCTCCACGCGATGCATCCCAACGTGTATCGTACTTATCGACACTCGAAAACTTAGAATTTAAGCCAGCTGATATGGCCGCTAAAATTATAGTTAACTCGCGCACTGGTACAATTGTCATTGGTAAAAACGTTAAGCTTCAGCCTGCCGCTATAACTCACGGTGGCTTAACAGTAACAATTGCAGAACAACAAAACGTGTCACAACCAAACCCGCTAGCAAACGGTGATACAGTTGTCACGCAGCAGAGCATTATTGATGTAAATCAAGATGACTCGCGCGCCTTTGTATTTAATCCAGGTGTAAGCCTTGATGATTTAGTTCGCGCAATTAACGAAGTAGGCGCAGCGCCTGGTGATCTAATGGCTATTTTAGAAGCACTAAAAGAAGCCGGCGCAATTAACGGACAGTTAGTTGTTATATAAATAACTCAAGCCAATAAATAACGTATTACTTAAGCCCTATATTTTTGAAACAAGATATAGG
>NZ_JACJDN010000433.1:0-3560 GCF_014163565.1 Pseudoalteromonas sp. SR45-5
AACTGGCTAAAATAATATGCGTGTCAACAGTGTGGCACGCACCTAGGGAGATCAAACTTCTTCTGTATCTACAATTAAATCACTTGTTATTGATTCCAATGCTTCAATGACTTCATCTTTATTCATACCATTGGGTAAAGTAACGGTAGCAACAGCGCTAAAAATAGGCACCCCCCAATTAGGCGCACTTTGCTGCCTTGAATTTAAATGAGTAATGTTAGCGCCTTTGTGGCGTATTACACTCGCCAACTCTTGAACAATACCTGGGCGATCGTTACCTGTTATAACCAGATTGATTTGTTCTAATGTTGATGGTTCAATTTCTGTGTTTCCGGTTTCAATTCGAACGTCTAACTTAGGTAACTTATTTAAAGCGCTTTGTAATGATTGAAAGTGTTCCTCAGCAACTTCAAGTTGAATAATACCTGCAAAATGACCTAATAAATGGCTTAAGTTACTGCTTAGCCAGTTGCCATGATTTTGTAACACGACGGATGAGATACTCTCTACTAAACCAGGGCGATCTTGCCCTAGAATAGTTATAACCAACTGCTTCATAAATAATTCTCTTTTTAAGCCCAAAGAAAGTAAATGCATAGGCATTAAGTGTATTGTCTAATCTAAATTGTGTGTTGTTGCACTTTTATAAATCGTTGATTTTAAAATAATAAAATTGAATGTGGTTGTGTTGACTATACGCGGTATTAATAGTCATTCTTATTTAGTAAGTACTCTTTTAGTATTGACCTCGATAAATGCTTTGTCCAATTATTTTATAATTTAGTTCACTTAAAAATCATCTATATGAGACTTATTTAGCGATTTTCTTCGCTAGTTTTATTTAAAACCGTTTTAACGTGCTTATTATTACTGCTGTAACATTACTGTCATCTTGATGAAATATAATTTATAGAACGTTAAGATTTAAGGGTGTTTTGATGACTTCAAATCCGAATAAACCGACTTTTAATACGGATCGAAGCCGTCTATTTAAAGATCGGTTTGCCAAATTTGGTATAACCGCAGGTGGGATAATGGTATTGGTAGCACTGCTATTAATATTCTTTTACCTTCTTTATGTAGTACAGCCAATTTTTGAATCAGCAAAAGTAGAAAAACGCGATAGCTTTCAGGTCGCTAATTCGCAGCAAATAGCAGGCCTAGGTGTAGAAGAGCAAACTGAAGTTGCTTATTTACTCAGTCAGCAAGGTCAGGTTGATTTTTACAGTGTGCAAGATGGCAGCTTTGGTAAAAAGCTTAAAACATTAAACGCCGAGCTACCAAGTGATGCAACAAGCTTTGCAACTAGCGCGCCTTTTCAAGGGTATTATGCGTTTGGTTTAAAAGATGGCACTGTAATGGTCGTAGCACCTAAATTTTTGGTCACCTTTCCTAATAATGAGCGTAAATTAACGCCTCGTTTAGACTTTCCTCTTGGGGAAATGGCTTTGGAAGTAGATGAACAAGGCTCAGCTATTAAACGCTTTGCATTTAGCCACTATGAAGACAGAACAGCTGTTGTCGCACTTACAGAAGACAAACGGGTGCTGTTTAGCAGTTTTGTTGCTGAAGAGAATATGTTTACTGGCGAAGTTGAGTGGGTTGTTGAGCGCACAGAGCTAGATGTTGAAGGGCGTGTAGATGAGCTATTAATGTCGCCAGATACAACCCGTACTTTTGTACGTTCTGCTAATCAAGTTTACGTATACGATACACGTGACCCAAGTGATGTAGAGCAAATTCAGCTACTTTCAGCTAACGAAGAAAATGCCAATATTGTATCTGCACAATTACTAGCAGGTGCAAACTCATTAATGCTTGCCAATGATAACGGCGAAGTTTCGCAGTGGTTTGAAGTTAACACTGACACTGGCCGCGAATATGAAAAAATACGTTCATTTGAAACGACTAAGCAAAGTAAATTAAATGTATTTACAGAGTTCTACCGTCGTACTTTTTTTACGACCAGCAGTAACGGTGAGCTTGGGGTGTACTACACAACAAGCGAAGCAAAATTATGGCAAGGTAAAGTAAGTGAAGGCGCAATACAAAACTTTGCAATTTCACCGCGTTCAAATGCTGCATTAATTTTGGCGGATAACAAACTAACAGTATTAGAAATACATAACGAGCATCCAGAAGTTACTTGGTCAGCGCTTTGGCAAGAAGTATGGTACGAAGGTTACCCAGAGCCAGGTTATATATGGCAGTCAACATCAGCCAGTGATGACTTTGAATCTAAGTTTTCATTAGTGCCAATTTCGTTTGGTACATTAAAAGCAGCCCTTTACGCGATGTTATTTGCAGTGCCTATTGCGCTTTCGGCGGCAATTTACACGGCATACTTTATGTCGAGCAAATTACGTAAGGTAGTTAAGCCTACTGTTGAAATAATGGAAGCATTACCCACCGTTATTTTAGGTTTTTTAGCCGGTCTTTGGTTAGCTCCATTGATAGAAGAGCACTTACCTGCAATTGTTGGGTTACTCATATTATTACCTTTAGGTATGTTAGCGACAGGTTTAGCTTGGACTAAATTACCAACCAAAATTCGTCATCGAATTCCTGAAGGATCTCATTCAATTATCCTTATTCCGATCGTTTTACTTATTGGCTGGTTTTCGTTTGCGATGAGTGAATTTGTTGAGCTTTGGATGTTTGACGGCAATGTACGTCAGTACTTAACAAATGAGCTAGGTATGACATTCGATCAACGTAACTCGCTGGTTGTAGGCATTGCGATGGGGTTTGCAGTTATTCCAACTATATTCTCAATTGCAGAAGACGCCGTATTTAGTGTTCCAAAGCATTTATCAAATGGCTCATTAGCATTAGGTGCAACGCAGTGGCAAACACTAATACGTGTTGTATTACTTACAGCAAGCCCTGGTATTTTCTCTGCGGTAATGATGGGACTTGGCCGCGCCGTTGGCGAAACCATGATTGTACTTATGGCAACGGGTAATACACCTATTATGGATTGGAGCATCTTCCAAGGTATGCGTACGCTTGCAGCAAATATTGCAGTTGAAATGCCTGAGTCAGAAGTAGGTAGTTCGCATTACAGAATATTGTTCTTAGCGGCCTTTGTACTATTCATATTCACATTCATTTTTAACACAGTCGCTGAGTTTGTTCGCCAGCAACTGCGTGAAAAATATAGCTCAATGTAAGCGGAGAGACATGACATGGTAAAGCAGTGGTTTAAGTCTGGTTCTCCTTGGATTTGGATGACCGGTGGTGCAGTGAGCATCAGTTTAATTTCAGTTTTAGGCTTATTAGCAATGATAGCCTGGAAAGGATTAAGTTTTTTCTGGCCTTCAGAAGTTGTACAGTTTGAACTTGAAGGGTCAATTTCAAAACAAACCGTTATTGGCGAAGTTTATGACCGTGAATTAGTACCAAAAACGCGTTTAGCCGCGACAGGTATTGACGTTAGCGGATTTGAAAAAGAAGAAATAGAGCGCTTACTTATTAAAACAGGTAATCGTGAGTATGTAGATTTGGACTTTCGTTGGATATTAGAAACCGACATTAAAAATAAAACAACGCCAGCAACG
>NZ_JACJDN010000434.1:0-3560 GCF_014163565.1 Pseudoalteromonas sp. SR45-5
GCAATGCCTGTCGCATTCCAGAGGTTTAAAATACCTTCCATCCTCTATTTACTCCTAAGCTAATGCAATCATAGCGTCGCCGGTAGTTACAGCATCGCCTTCACTAACTAACACTTCAGCAATTGTTCCGGTATGCGTAGCGCGTATTTCAGTTTCCATTTTCATGGCTTCCATAATAATCACTACATCGCCTTCGTTAACAACTTGCCCAGCTTTTACCTTAATCTTAAAAATATTACCGGCTAGAGGCGCGTTAAGTGTTTCACCTGATGCAACCGAAGCAGATTGAGGAATGTGCTCAGAGTCTTTTAATGTTACTTCTTTAAGTTCACCACCTTGCGCTACGACTACGTCATAAACTTTACCATCTACTTTTACGCTGTATTGCTCAGCCTTCACTTTGTTATTATTTGAAACTGATTTAGAAGGTGCTTTACTGCTTTTATCTTCAACAGAAGGTACTGGCTCAAATGCATCTGGGTTGTCGCGGTTTTTAATAAACTTCAAACCAACTTGTGGAAATAATGCATAAGTTAATACGTCATCAATTTGATCATCAGCAAGTGTTAAACCTTGCTCTTGTGCTTCTTTTAATAACTCAGCTTCAAGCGTTGCAAGCTCAGGTGCAATGTTATCAGCAGGGCGACAAGTAATAACTTCCGCTCCATCAAGCACGCGCTCTTGTAGCTCTTTATTCATTGGTGCTGGTGTTAAGCCATATTCACCTTTTAATACGCCAGCAGTTTCTTTAGTAATTGTTTTATAACGCTCACCCGTTAGCACATTAAGTACCGCTTGAGTGCCAACAATTTGCGACGTTGGTGTTACTAAAGGTAAAAAGCCAAGATCTTCACGTACACGTGGGATCTCAAGTAAAACCTCATTAAGCTTATCGGCTGCGCCTTGCTCTTTAAGTTGGTTTTCCATGTTTGTAAGCATGCCACCAGGTACTTGAGCTAATAAAATGCGCCCATCAACCCCTTTTAAGCTACCTTCAAATGCCGCATATTTTTTACGTACATCTCTAAAGTAAGCAGCAATTTCTTCTAGGTGGTTTAAATCAAGCTCAGTATCACGCTCAGTCCCTTCAACTATCGATACAATAGTTTCAGTTGCGGAATGTCCATAAGTCATACTCATTGATGAAATAGCGGTATCGAGCATATCAATACCAGCATCAATTGCTTTTTGGTAAGTAGCAGTACTTAAACCTGTTGTAGCGTGGCACTGCATAGCAATTGGAATAGATACAGTTTCTTTAAGTGCTTTAATTAGTTTTTCAGCATCGTACGGCTTTAATAAACCCGCCATATCTTTAATACAAATTGAGTGACAACCCATATCTTCAAGCTGCTTTGCAAGAGTTAGCCACATATCAAGTGTATGAACTGGGCTAACTGTGTACGAAATAGTACCTTGAGCGTGAGCGCCTACTTTTACAGCCGCTTTAATAGCTGTTTCTAGGTTACGTACATCGTTCATTGCATCAAATATACGAAATACATCAACGCCATTTTTATGTGCACGTTCTACAAACTTTTCAACTACGTCATCAGCGTAATGGCGGTAACCTAATAAGTTTTGACCGCGTAATAGCATTTGCTGTTTAGTATTAGGCATCGCTTTTTTAAGTGCACGAATACGCTCCCAAGGATCTTCGCCTAAATAACGAATACACGAGTCAAATGTAGCACCGCCCCACGATTCAATAGACCAATAACCCGCATCGTCTAATTTGCTAGCAATCGGTAGCATATCGTCTAGGCGCATACGCGTTGCTAATAATGATTGGTGAGCATCGCGTAATACCAATTCTGTTAATTTTAATTTAGCCATGTGTGTGCCCCTTATTTATTATTTGATTTGTACTGAGCAATGGCAGCACTAATAGCAGCGATGTGCTCATTAGGCACACCTTGAGATTTAAAAGATGGTGATTTAACTGGTGTCGCCACGTCAGGTTCGCTAAAGCGCGTCACCAAATTAGACATAAGCGTTACTGCACCAATTAATATCGACAGAAATACAAACACCCCAACCATGCCAGTAAGCATTAAGTTACCAGCCGTTGTGAGTAGAGCACCTATATCCATTTTTCTCCCCTTGAAACCCATATCGAAAATAAAAAATCGATTTAATTAAATATTTATTCACTGGATAATAACAAAACTAATCGCTTTGTCTACATCTTGTAAATTGGTAAAACCAATTAAACAATAAATAACATAACACTCAATTAATTTACATGCCATAACTCAGCAATCACGCGCTCTACAATACATACAAGAAATAACGACTATAGCTAATAGTTATATGGAAGTTGTTAATTAACTATCAAGCTAAGTAAAATAAACACTAATTCTTAATATAAAATGCAAAGCCACACACCAATTGTTAATTGGTCTTACCAAAATAAGTTTATTTAGTGAACATTTAGCAGTTATTTGCAACAGTGTGAATAACTTACATAACAAAGCGTAAAAGTTACTAACCAACTAATAGCTAGAATAACAGCAAAAACCCATAACTAATTGATATTTATGCCAAATAAATTTTGGCATATAACTGGCATTAGTTATTATGAGCAAATTTGATAACCAAGGAGAAAACAATGTTACGCTGGACAATTACATTTTTAGTTATTGCTTTAATCGCTGCAGTGTTAGGTTTTGGTGGCATCGCAGGTGCCGCAGCTGGTATAGCAAAAATTATATTTTTTATCTTTTTAGTACTTTTAGTGATTTCATTAGTTTCAGGTGCACTACGTGGTAAATCACCCAGGTAGATAAAGCATTCATCTAACAAACACTAAAATTTAATTAATACTTACAAGGAATTACACTATGAACTCTACAACTTTAAAAGCAGCACTAATCGCAGTATTTGCAGGTTTTTTCATGATGGGTTGTGAAGACAACCATGCAGAAGATGCTGGCGAACGTATCGACGAAGCAGTAACTGATGTGCAAAACTCTGTTGAAGATGCATGTGAAAATGTTAAAGAAGGCGTGAACGCTGAAGAAACTAACTGTTAATTCTTCTTGTACCGCTAAAAAAACGGCTTTCGAGCCGTTTTTTTGTGCCAGTAATAAAATCACTGACTATAAAGCTGCTCATTTAGCAGTTAGCTTGTTAAAATAAAAAAAACGATATTTAAAGCAAGGCAAAATGGCATTCACAACCACCTACACATTAGATAAACCCTACTTTTACGAGTGTTTTGATGAGTCACTCCCTTATAGTAAGCGTGCAAAACCTAAATACTTTTTACTTGTGTTGTTAGTTGCGCTTGGTCTATTTGGCATTTATGTTTTAGACGATCATTACTTAGGATCGTTTATGATCATGTTAGCGGTACTCGAGTGCGTCGCTTTTTACTATCGCAGACCATGGTGGGTAACCAGACAAATGCTCAGCAGAGCATCAGGCTCTGAGGTAACACTTACCTTTGATGAAGAAGGTATTAAATCTGCTAATCATTACAAAAGCTATCAATTAGAATGGCAAAATATAAGCGAAGTAATAGACACCCAACAAGGTATTATTATTAAAAACAAAAG
>NZ_JACJDN010000435.1:0-3556 GCF_014163565.1 Pseudoalteromonas sp. SR45-5
TATGGGTAAGCAACATGCTAATCAGTTAAACTTTGAGATAGACAGTGGGCGAGCACCACAGGGCTGCGGGCAAGCTATTGGTGGGTTTTTAGCTGCTCACGGCATTGAGCAGCCAGAAAATGCGCATTTATATCCAAATTACTTATAACAACTTAAAGTTTATTAATTTCATCTTTAACGTTAAAGCTTGAATCAGTAACAATAGCCTCAAGTGTTTGTACACGCTCTTTTAATGCAAGCACTTGTGCGTTTGTTTCAGCTAGTTGTTTATGGGCATCGCTGTTGTTGTTTTGCATTTTATGCTTAAATTCAAGATGCTTTTTATACATATCGTAAACTACTCCTGAGCCAACCGAAATTAGCACAATAAGTACAATCATCGTAGTTCCAGACATAACCTCATTCCTTATCATTTTATTATTCGTTTATGGTTAAAGTATAACCTTTAAGCGCTTTTGATAAAGCTGACAATTGTAACTTAATTTGTATACTTTATTTAAGTTCAGCTTTGAGCGTGTTCATCATTTATACACTTTAGATATTGTTTAATGGCTCCATATAATAAACATATTTTAGTCAATACAGTGAGTTGCCATGTTAAATAATAAAATTCCACCGGTTATCGTTGTGCTGTTTTTTGCAGGCATAATGGCGCTTATTGCGCATTACAGTGTTATTGATTTCACCGCCTTTATTACCTACCTAGCAGCAAGTTTGGTCATTATTGGGTGTGTTTTTTGTATTGCAGGTGTGGCGAGCTTTAAAATAGCAAACACCACAGTAAATCCTAATAAACCTGAGCAAGCGTCAAAACTTATTACGAGCGGCATTTATAAAATTTCGCGTAACCCAATGTATGTGGGTTTTGCATTTATTTTAGCAGGGTGGGGTGTTTGGTTAAGTTCCTTGTGGGCGCTTTTATGTATTATCGGGTTTATTGCGTATTTAACGTTTTTTCAAATAATACCCGAGGAGCGTGCGCTCACTAAATTATTTGGTGAAGAGTTTACCGCCTATAAAGCGCGCGTAAAACGCTGGCTGTAATCAATACCATTAACTTAAAACCTGACAAACAAAAAAGGCTATCGATGATAGCCTTTTTTGTTTGCAGCAATTGTATTACGAATTAATTGCGGCTTATTCGTATTCTAACGGGTCTGTAATGTTATTTAGTGCAAATGCTTCAAGGCGTTCTTGGCACGCGCCACATTTACCACAGGCCTTTTCACGGCCGTTATAACAGGTCCACGTTTGGCTGTAATCTAAACCCATTTCAATACCGTCGGTTAAAATACCAATTTTAGTATTATTTAAATACGGGCTAAAAATTTCTACCGCGTCGTAGTTCGCAATACGACACACATCATCCATTTTTTGCACAAATTCAGGACGGCAGTCAGGGTAAATAGCATGATCCCCAGAATGAGCGCCGTAATAAACTTGGCTAGCTTTAAGTGATACCGCGTAACCAACAGCAAGCGAGAGCAAAATCATATTACGATTAGGTACAATCGTACTTTTCATGCTTTCTTCTTCGTAATGGCCTTCAGGCACATCAATATCATCAGTAAGTGATGAGCCACCAATAAGTTGGTTAATCGCCGAAATATCAACAATTTTATGTGGAACGTTTAACTTTTCACACACACTTGCCGCTACTTTAAGCTCTTTTACATGACGCTGACCATAGTCAAATGATAGGGCATATACATCATGGCCTTGTTGCAGGGCTTTATTTAATACGGTAAATGAGTCCATACCGCCGGAATAAATAACAACTACTTTTTGCGTCATATCTGTTTTGCTCTTAGTTTTAATAGAGGTTTATATCAGGGCGCGATATACTACACGGCCGCAGCTTAAATAACAATTTTTGCACAGCGCTTTTTGGTTTTTTAATAGTAGCAATTTGGCTGCTAGGTAGTAAGTGAGATCTCTTTTGTACAAAATTAATGAAGTGTTTGAAACCATTCAAGGTGAAGCTAGCTTTACTGGCACACCCTCAATATTTTTACGTCTGCAAGGCTGCCCTGTAGGCTGCTCTTGGTGCGACACTAAGCAAACGTGGGATGTTGATAATGTATATAAAGTATCGCTGGATGAAACCGTAGAAAAAAAAGCCGACTCAGATCATTGGGCTAACGCCAGTGCAGAGCAAATTTTAGCTTTGTTTCAATCACGTGGGTATACCGCAAAGCATGTTGTAATTACTGGCGGCGAGCCATGCATGTTTGATTTAAATCCAGTCTGTAACTTATTACACGAACACGGTTTTAGCACACAAATAGAAACCAGCGGCACGTTTGAAATACTCGCCCCAGAGCAAACATGGGTAACAGTATCGCCAAAAATTAATATGCGCGGCGGTTACGAAGTACTAACCAGCACCATGAAGCGCGCAAACGAGATAAAACACCCCGTTGCGATGCAAAAACACGTAGAAGAGCTAGAAGAATTATTTGCTAAAACAGGCGTTAACCCTAAGCTTGTTTACTTACAGCCAATTAGCCAAAAAGTATCAGCAACTAAACTCGCAATCGACACCTGCATTGCCAAAAACTGGCGCCTATCAATACAAGTACATAAGTATTTAGGAATTAGTTAAAGCCAGTTTAAAGTTATAGTACGTATGTTGGGTAGAGCGTAGCGAAACCCAACGAATCTCCAATTCCACACCGTTTTATAACAACGCTCTATAATATTTAAATACCTAGGCCGGATAAGCGAAGCGCCATCCGACAGTCCTGTACTTTATAGCCTGTACTTTATAGCCTAGAATTACATCTACCTTAAAGCTCATATCTTCTTCGTTAATTGTGCTAATTAGTTTACTATGCGCGACTTAAAAATATTCCACTACTTACCACTAGGCTTATATGTCCGTAAATGCGCTTTACACCGACCTTTCTGATTACTACGACTTAATGTGTGCAGATATTAATTATCAAGCCCAAAGCAATTCTATTCACAGGCTGCACCAAATTTTTGGTAATGGTGGAAATACCCATCTCGATTTAGCGTGTGGCACCGGCCCGCATGTACGCCACTTTATTGATTATGGCTATAAAAGTAGTGGGCTTGATTTAAACCAGCCAATGCTCGATAAAGCAAAAGTTCGTTGCCCAGAAGCGCAATTTTCGTTGCAAAACATGAGTGAATTTAAGGTAACTGAGCACTTGGATTTAATTACCTGCTTTTTGTATTCACTGCATTACTGCGACGGAATTGATAAGTTAAAAGAGTGCCTTGCTAGCGTGCACAATGCATTAAACGTAGGTGGAATATTTTGTTTTAACACGGTTGATAAAAACAAAATCGACAGCGATTCATTTGTAGAGCACACAGCAACAAGCGAAAATAGCTTCTTCACATTTCGCTCTGGCTGGCACTATATTGGCAGCGGCAGTAAACAGTTATTAAAACTCAGCATAGAAAAAACCACCGCAGACAACACTCTCGTATGGCACGACGAGCACCCAATGGTTGCTTTTAGTTATACCGAGCTTAAAGAAGCCTTAAAGCCGTACTTCGAATTCCACATATTTGAACATGACTA
>NZ_JACJDN010000436.1:0-3543 GCF_014163565.1 Pseudoalteromonas sp. SR45-5
TGCGGTTTTTTTATATTAACTGCGTTTATTTACAAACGTCAGCTACAGCATTTGAAAAGTATTCAATATTTGACTGGCTAACACCTGCAACATTTACGCGGCTAGAACCAACAATATAAATACCATATTCTTTTTGTAGGCGAGCAATTTGCTCTTTATTAATACCTAAGAAAGAAAACATACCGTTTTGGCGTTCAATAAATGAGAAGTCTTGCGCAATATCTTTAGTTGCTAAGCTTTCTTTAATTAAGCTACGTAAGCCATTTATGCGGCTACGCATTTCATCAAGCTCAGAGTGCCATAATTGTGTAAGCTCTGTACTGCTTAAAATAGTATTAACAATATCAGCACCATGCGCTGGCGGCATTGAGTAAATACTACGTACAACGCTTAGCATTACAGAGTTTGAAATATCTGCTGTTGCGCTATCTTTTGCAATTAGTGAACATGCACCAATACGCTCGCGGTATAAGCCAAAGTTTTTAGAACATGAAGAACAAATAATTAGCTCTTCTACTGCATCAGCTAAAATACGTAAGCCACGTGCATCTTCTTCAAGTGAAGCACCAAAGCCTTGGTATGCAATATCAACAAGTGGTGTAAAGCCAACTTCTTTTGCAAGTTCGGCAACTGTGTTCCACTGTGTTTCGTTTAAGTCCATACCGCTTGGGTTATGACAACATGCATGCACTAAAACCACATCACCTTTAGGCACTTGTTTAAGTGTGTTGATCATTTCATCAAACAGTAAGTCTTTATTTTCGTAATCGTAATACGGGTATTCTTTTACTGTTAAGCCTGCAGCTTCAAACAAGCTAATATGGTTTGCCCATGTTGGGTTAGTTACCCATACTGTTGCATCTGCATTGCAACGCTTAATAAATTCAGCTGCAACGCGAAGTGCGCCCGTACCACCTGGCGCTTGTGCAGTACGTACGCGATTTGCTAGCAATGCTTGATGTTCGCCTAGTAGTAACTGCTCCATCTTTTGGCAGTAATCTAAGTTACCCGCTAAACCAATGTAAGATTTGCTCATTTCGTTTTCAAGACGAAACGCTTCAGCTTTTTTAACCGCTTTAAGAACCGGTGTATTGCCTTGCTCATCTTTGTAGACACCTACACCTAAATCAATTTTATTAGGGTTTGTATCTTGTTTATAGGCCGCCATAAGGCCAAGAATAGGATCTGTTGGTAATGGTTTTAATACTGAGAACATTGGCTATCTCTTATCGTTATTTAGGGGTTAGCTGTTAAGCTAAGCTTAACATAAAAGCACATCATGTTGACTAGCGTTATTTACACTAGAAAGTGAGGAATTTTAATACAACATGCAATTAAAACGGCAAGCGTCTTTTCATCAAAAAAATCATTTTTAAAGGCTTCAGCATCTACAATACCAACACATTCATTTTGTGTATTAAATAAAGGTAAGCAGGTTTCTGATTTAACTTTAGGATCGCATGTGTAGTATTCACCACCTTGTGATAAGTACTCTTCAACGTTATTAATAATACGGCCCTTGTGAGATAGCGCAACCTGCACATTATTACTACCTGCCGCAAATGCTTGCGTTAAAGGGAACAACGGACGACTAGGTGCACCATGATAAGCCAATTTTAATAGTTGCTTACCTTCACTAGTATTAGTTGATTGATAAATACCATACCAATCAACACTTGTTTGTTGCTCAATGTAGCTCACAATACTTTGTAAATTAGCTAGCTTGAACTGGGTTTGCTCATCATTTTCAAGATAATCAGTTAATTTGAATGGCTCATCTTGTAGGTAACCAAATAAACTACACGCACCGCCCTCGCCAAGCTCAGGTATTTGATACTCCCAACATACATCAGGCAAAGCTGTGTTTGCTAAATGTAGCTCAAGCTTTTTAAGCTCTGTTGAAATCAAAGCTGGATTAGCACTTAGTTGTGCTTGTTTTAGGTAAGAAGAAATCATTTGGCCATCCATACATCTAAAGTTTCGAGAATAATAGCATGGATATTTTTGCAGAGCTAGCTCAACTTGTAGCACATTTCAACTTGGTTACCGCTGGCGTTATAAGTTACTTTTTCGGCTATTTCTTCTAGTAAAGACACCCCTCTACCAAATTCATTATTAACCTTTGCCAACTCATCGTGCTTACTACTAAACCCTCGGCCTGAATCACAAATAATGAAATATAAACTGAGCGTGTCGGGGCAATAGCGCATATCAATAATAATCATCGCATCTGTAAGTTTAGCAAGAGCTGCCTCTCTTAATTCGTAATATCGAAAAAAGCCGTCTTCTTGTTTTTTAATCTCTGAGTTAAGCCCTAGTACACCATGATCAAGCGCATTGTTATAAGCCTCAGACAACAGTAAAAATATATTAGAACGATGGGCATTTAGCCCCCCAACACTGCTTAAAATATTAACAACGTCGTAAACGGGGTCTGTTTTTTTTATTTGTTCTGAGTTTAAACTCAAAGATAAATTAAACGCTAAAGTAGAGAATGCTTCTCGCTCTTGCTCCTCAGGAACTAAAGGCAGGCAGTTTAGTAAAACAATGCTTAAATCGTCTTGCTGTTTAGTGCCATCTGCAAACTTAGTAACGTCAGTCACTATATCTTCGCTACTAATCATCGATTTACTTTTTAAGGTTTGTAAGAAACGCTCTTCCCCAAAAAATGTATCTTCTTTGTTTGCTGTTTCTATAATACCGTCGGTTGCTAATACTAGGCGTGTATTACTATTTGTTTCAAAGTGAATAACTTCATATTCAAATTCTTGATCGTCTAAAATCCCCAGCGCCATATGTTGCGACTCTAATGTTTGTTTTACATTACCGTCTTTATCTATCAGGTACGCATCTGGCAGGCCGCCCATCCATGCAGAAATACTTTTACCGGATGCACTAAGCTCTATAATGGTTGCAGCACAAAACATGTGTCCAGGTAGGAGATTGTAAAGCAGTGTATTTAGCTCACAGGCAATGTCATTAATCGCCATGCCTTTTTGTACCATAGTATAAAAAACACGAGAGATAGGTAATGCACCAATAGCTGCCGCTAAGCCGTGCCCTGTAAAGTCTCCCAACATGCAATACAGATTGCCTATTGGACTTTGCGCCACTAAAAACATATCGCCGTTAAACATAGACGCCGGCGATAAATTAAAATCGAGGTACTCTTTAAACTTGCCTTGATTCTCTAATGAGTTATTAAAAATATGCTCAATTATTTCGTGTTCACGTTCAATTTGATTGTGATGATATTCAAGCAGTTTTTTTTGTTGATTTGATTTTTTACTTAGCTCTCTGGTGCGGCTATGTGCTTTAATTTTTGCATGCAAAATAACTTTTTCAAATGGTTTATGAATAAAGTCATCGCCACCTAACGCGAGGCACCGCTCAAAACTTGCTTGATCTTCTAAGGAGGTTATAAAAATAATCGGTAAGTAAACTTCACTATACTGCTGCTTTATTTTTTCAGCTGCTTCAAAACCATCCATTACGGGCATTAATACATCGAGTAAAACAATGTCTATTTGCTCTCTTTTAAGT
>NZ_JACJDN010000437.1:0-3520 GCF_014163565.1 Pseudoalteromonas sp. SR45-5
TAAAACTTTTAGCTAGTTTTTCTATGCCAAACGCAATAGTTTAATAAAAAATTAACTAAAGTACGAATATAGGTTCAGTTTTACATGTATAAACACTTTGAAGGAGGGATTCCTTAACTACTGCTTTTAAAACTATGGATTAATAAAATATAATTTTAAGCCCTATTTAGCACCAATATTTAATTAAAGATTATACCCAGTAATATCTTGCTATAACGCAGTTTGGCTCATATAGTCAGCAAATTATCACACCTTATTTTGAACATCTTTGTTTATGAAATCTTCTGCTAGTGATTTTGGTACTTTATTAGGTTATGCACCTGGTAATGTTGCTGTTTACTCATCTGATTATGATACGGCTGATGAAAGCGTTTATCCTAATCGTAGCGCCTATCGTAGTTACCTAGACGGTATTTACATGGGCTATAAATGGCAATGCGTTGAATTTGCCCGTAGATGGATGTACCTCAATCATGGTTATATTTTTGAGGACATAGCCATGGCTTACGATATTTTTGAGCTGCGTTCAGTGCGCGATGTAAATAGCCAAAACAGATTGCCACTAAACGCGTTTAAAAATGGTGCTAAACATCACCCTCAAGTAGGTAGTTTACTTATATGGGAAGAAGGCGGCGAGTTTGAAGAAACAGGTCATGTTGCTGTCATTGTTGAAGTGCATGAAGATAAAATACGTCTTGCTGAGCAAAATGTAGGGCATCAAATATGGCCAACAAATCAAAACTGGTGCCGTGAACTAAAAGCAAAAGTAACTAAAGATGGCGACTATTGGATTGAGTGCTCTTACAGCGACGCCACTATTTTAGGTTGGATGACACAAACTGATGAAACAGAATATGCTGAGCCAACGTTTGAGCTAAACACTGACTTATTTACTATAGAAGCCCATAAAGCAGCAGATACAGGCCAAGCAAACAAGTCATGGTTAAATATTGCGAATGACGATGAAGCTGCCTACGTAGAAATGATGCAAGGCCATAAGCTTACATCCGTAGATGAGGATCAGCATAATTACTTTGCAATATCTCAAACGGCGCAGCAAAGCATTGAGCATGCAACAAATGAGCTGCATGGCTTATTTATGCATGCAACCGACTATGTATTGCAGCACCCTGAGTTATTAGAAAAGTTTAATTTACCCGATGTTGTGCTTAATAAAATTCGCCAATCGTGGGATAACCGCTTAAACCAATTAATTACCAGCCGGTTTGACTTTGCCTTAACAGCAGCAGGTTTAAAAGTTTACGAATACAATTGCGATTCGGCATCGTGTTACATGGAAAGCGGCAAAGTTCAGGGTAAATGGGCAAAACACTTTGGCGTTAAAACAGGTGTAGATGCAGGCCAAAATTTATTTAAAGATCTCGTAAAAGCATGGCGTAAAAGTGAGGTAAAAGGTCTTGTTCATATTCTGCAAGATGATGAACCAGAAGAACATTACCACGCATTATTTATGAAAGAAGCTATTGAAGCCGCAGGCTTTGAATGTAAGCTAGTAATTGGCTTAAGCACACTTCGCTGGAATGAGTCAGGCAACATAGTAGATACTGATGGCGCACAACTGAGTTACGTATGGAAAACCTGGTCGTGGGAAACCGCACTTGATCAAATTCGTGAAGAATGCGAAGCCGACCAATCATTAGGTGATAACTTTGAACCACAATTCAAAGCTGGTGAAACGCCACGCTTAGTCGATGTATTACTGCGTAAAAATGTCATGGTGTTTGAACCGCTGTGGACATTAATTCCAAGTAACAAGGCTATTTTGCCAATACTGTGGAGCTTATTCCCTAATCATAAATATTTACTTAATACCGCGTTTGAGCTTAACGACGAGTTATTACAATCCGGTTATGTAGTTAAACCAATAGTAGGACGCTGTGGCGCTAATATTCAACTTATTGATGAGCAGCAGCAAGTTATAGAAAAAACAATGGGGCACTTTGCAGAGCAAGACCAAATATACCAACAACTATTTGCACTGCCTAAAGTAGACGACTACTTTGTACAAATATGTAGTTTTACAGCCGCCGGTAAATACTCTGGTGGTGGCGTGCGTGTTGATAAAAGCATGATCATAAACGGTCATAGCGATTGTATGGCGCTGCGTATTAAATAATAAACAATACTAAGCCCGCAATTTGCTGCGGGCTTAAGTTTGTGTAGCCCTTCCCTCTTTTAAGTTTTATAGCTATCTCAAGCAAGTTACTCCTGTTAGAGTAAATTTATTAAACACCACAAATTAAGGTATTTCATGGCGAATCAATTTAATGTACTCGGCACACGCTTAAAACTATGTTGCGGTAATGGTGGCTACACACGTGAAGGGTTTTGTTATGTACCAGAATCAGATCTTGGCAATCACAGTGTGTGTGCAATTATGACTGATGAATTTTTACAATTTTCAAAATCACAAGGTAACGATTTAATAAGCCCGAACCCTCTTTACGATTTCGAAGGTTTAAAAGCCGGTGATAAATGGTGCTTGTGTGCAGTAAGATGGCTTCATGCTATTTCAGCAAACGTTGCGCCACCAGTGGTGCTTGAGGCCACAAATAAAAAATCATTAGAAATAGTGCCGCTCGATGTTTTAAAAGCGCACGAATACATAGCCAACGTTTAAATACACCTAAGAGTAACTAAATCGAAGTCTGCATATTTTACAAATATATGCAGGCTTTTCAAAAACCCAATCTCCTCTGCAGCCTTAGAAACCTTAATTTAAAATATAACCAATTGTTTTTGAATCACTTTTCAAATAAAGCAACTTACGGCATAACAGTTGCTTCATTAAGTTTAAGTCATGCTCATAACGCAACATATTATATGAGCAACACATTACTTAATGTAGGAGAAATTATGAGTAACAATAACGAATCAAACAAAACAACTAAATTTACCGCGCCAGGTATGAGTGACGAATCAGCCCAAAAAACAATAGCTACCCTCGATAACCGCATGGTTGCATTGATAGACTTACAACTAACTTTAAAGCATATTCACTGGAACGTAGTGGGACCTAATTTTATTGGCGTACATGAAATGATAGACCCACAAGTAGACATTGTGCGCGAAATGACAGATACAATTGCAGAGCGAATTGCGACTCTTGGTGCAGTACCTGTTGGCACACCAAAATCAATTGTAGATCGCCGTACTTGGGACGAATACTCAGTAGGCAAAGGCCTAGTAACCGAACATTTGGCTGCGCTTGACAAAGTATATAATGGCGTTAATGCCGATCACCGCAAAGCAATTGAGACTCTTTCTGAGCTAGATCCGGTCTCTGAAGATATGATCACCAGCCAACTAGCCGATTTAGAGCAATTTCAGTGGTTCATACGAGCACATTTAGAATCATCTACAGGCGAATTACAAAGCTAATACATCTAAAGTAAGAAAGCCCAGCATTATTATGCTGGGCTTTTTTTTGCGTAAAAATCTATTTATCGCTACCTAGCTTACCGCCCCCACCCCAGCTAGTACAAAATCAATATAAAAA
>NZ_JACJDN010000438.1:0-3516 GCF_014163565.1 Pseudoalteromonas sp. SR45-5
ATAATTATTAAGTTAATTTTAAATAAGGAAATTCTATGACTTGCAGATATACCTCTACTCTAGACATTCTCACCCTGTTAGAAGATGTCAAAACGGTTGTTAGGGATAACGATCATAAAATAAACAAACTCATGCTAAGCGCAGATAACCCTAACTTTAAAGGCTTTTGGGCTATTGTAGAGCCTCAAGTTTTTAATAAAAAACATCTTAATTATCGTGGCGTAAAAGTTCTGATATATAAATTAATGATTTGTTTAATAAACGATGTACACCAACCCGTACCAGAATATCCTGATTATGATGACGAGTTTTATGAAGAGCCAGAGCAAGCCTTTAGTGATGCGCCAGAAGAGCGCTTTGATTCAGTTTTTGATAGCAAGTTCGAGGATGAATTTGAAGACGACTATAAAAATGATATTGAAAGTGAATTTGTTGGAGAGTTTGAACAAGATCGTATTGATCGTAATATCCAAGATTCAATAAACAGTCTTCTAAATAAATAATAAAGGACAAATATAAGTTATTTTGATAATAAAATAACTGCCTAATCATTACCCCTAAAATATGCCATGAGTCATTATTTGCAGGCTCACTGCTTAAGCTGAAACCTAGTTTAAGCAGCTCAATCTCATTAATAGAGATTACACCTCTAGGGGAAGGCGTGATGCAAATATAGCGCCTTGTTATTACTTCACAAAAGCGTGTTTTTAATAATAATGTTGGCAAGGCTTTAAATAGGCCAAAAGCAAAGGGGGAATGGATTACTATCCATTCCCCCTTTGCTTATCTATCGCTTATTGATAAAACATTTCATTAATTTCTTCACATAATTTAGTACGGAAAATAATAGACGAATGAAGCAATTCAGCATCGCTTTCACTGAGAAGTTGTGCTCGTGTCTTCTTATCAAAACGTTGCGGCATTTCCTCAAATAATTGTGTATGAAGTCGTTTTATATCATTGAAGATTTGCTGTGACTGTGAAAATAAAAAAATCTTACTGTAATCGCCATTTTTTAGTGACGACAAATACTTTAGTAGAATGACCTGTCGTGCAGTTTTGTTTTTAAAAGAGTGTTCCACCTCAATAGCGGCTATTGAGCCATTAGGAAGTAGCACAGCGCCATCCACTGTTCGTGCAGCGGATAGGCCGTTAATTCGTTGAAATTCTGGCTCGGTAATAAATCCCTTCCACATTGGGGCGTACGTTTCATCACTGTGATAATTATGTATACCGCGCAGCATGACAAATGCGTTAATCAGATTATGCATAACATGGTTATTATTGAACTGCAGCGCTGGGTTTTTATTGCTCCTAAAATATACGTCGATGCCCATTAACTCTTCTGCAAATTTGGCAGCAGTATACGTGGGTACATAGACTCGACCATCTGGGCTTCGATGTGTTTTTACCACACGCAGCAAACTATCCTTTTCTAGCCGGTTTAAATGCTCTAATGCCAACCGATGATTGATGCCATATAACCAACGAACAATGCCTGGGGTAATAATGGAAAATCGAATCGCGATTAATACGGTCAACCTAGTTCGGTTAACCCCTTTTTGATGATTGTTTGCGCCTGGATAATACCGCATATCAATATCAAAATAGCGAGGGTAGTGATGAGTATGAAGAGTGTTGTTCGTTTCCAAATTTATTGATGGTTGTTGCGTCATTTTCAAAAGGCTCTCAGGTTAGTTAATTGCTAAAATTAACTAGTATCACAGTACACAAATTACCGTTATTTGATGACTTAAACCCCGTTTTTCATTCCGAGATGCTTTAACAGCATGCACGGAATGATTGTTGCGATAATAATTGCAACAAAGCCGCTTTCAGCGGATGGCCTCGTCGCTGCGCTACTCAACCATAGGGTCTAAAACGCCCGTCAGCTCTGGCGTTGCTCCGCAACGAGCTGACTCGACGCGCTATCGCGCTAGCGTTTTATACCCAGCGCGAATGCACCGAGCTACGCTCTGTACTAACCGCCATACTGCCGCGCCTGACAATGCAATGGGTGCCCCATAATTTGCATTTTTCATCTGCTGTAATTTTCTACGAAAATAGATGGTTCGATACAATTTGTGCCAAATTTTAATCGAATTTCGCTGATGCGAAACACTATCGCGGTTAGTACAGACCAGCTGTACATTCGCGCTTTCTCCATGTGTCTGCGGCTTCGCCTACAACACATTACGCGCTTGTTGGCCTCATTCTGAGGCGCTTTTTTGCAGTTTTTCGTGCCGAAAAATGCGTTTTTTATAACGTCTTTCAGACAAAACCGCCTTCAAATTAAACTTATTAGTGAGTTTTTTAGATAAAGAGGAAAGGATTTTTACTTAATAAAAAATTAGGTGAATTAAGAGGAGAGGGAACTACTTATTCAAACTGTTTGTTGCTGAGCTGCGCAGTCAAACAGTTTGTTTTTTATCACGAAATCATTAAATTTGAAAGTGTAAATTAATGATTTTTAAGGTTTAAGAGTATGAAAAATAATGACGTTACTGATATTGCTATTAATCCAACAACAGGATTACCTATCACAAATGCTAGCACTAATATCTTAGATGTTGGCGGCAATGTGGTGGGACAGAGCTCAAGAGTGATGACTGTTTATGAGATTGAAGAGTCGATAGCGGATTCAAACAATGATGATTGTTTTGATGCATTTGAATCGTTTGATGATGGTTTTTAATGCCCAAAATATTGAATGCAATTAGCCAATATCGAATAGAAGTTGTCTATTCGATTATCGCATTTAGTGGCTCAACTATATTATTTTTACAGTATAAATCGACTCAAAATTTTGCTTGGTTTATCGCCCTGAGTTTGTTTTGCACTAAAATTGCTATTGGCATAATTAACTACGAGAAATATTGTCAAAGTAATAAGCGTAGTATGAAGGTAGCGCTCAAATATTTGTTATTTAAATTTGTATAATCCTTGTTTATTTGTCCTAAACGCAAAGCGTCCTGATTTTATTAGGGCGCTTTTTTGTTGAAAGCATTAATTAGACTATCACCAGATAAAAAAGATTAAGGTGTATATAAAAATGAGTTTTTAAAATTATTGAATACGACTGAATAGGAGGAAGTAACTTAGAGGTAGAGTGGTTCAATGAGTCGATAGATATGTAAAAATACATACCTACCAACCACAAGGAATATACAAATTAGTTTTCATATACCTCTGCTTACGCAAAGGGTAAAAATTAGTAGTTACAAGTGCGAACTAAATTTTCTTTACTACAGTGTTTTGTCGCTCACCCCCGCCAAAGCGGGGAAACCAATTTAGCAGCACGACCCTCTAACTAAACTTTTTTTACTACAGTGTTTTGTCGCTCACCCCCGCCAAAGCGGGGAAACCAATTTAGTAGCACGACTGTCTAACTAAATTTTTTACTACAGTGTTTTGTCGCTCACCCCCGCCAAAGCGGGGAAACCAATTTAGTAGCACGACTGTCTAACTAAACTTTTTTTACTACAGTGTTTTGTCGCTCACCCCCGCCAAAGCGGG
>NZ_JACJDN010000439.1:0-3512 GCF_014163565.1 Pseudoalteromonas sp. SR45-5
TTTAAAACTGTAAGATGGGCGGTCATGTCTAAAGTTATTTTGCCAGTCAAGCCACGCATCAGCTCGTGAAAATGTACATTGTATAAACGCGCGCTGTTTTTCAAGAGATAAATCTTTAATGGTTAAGCCAATTTGATTACCCCGAGTATTACAAACATGGGTAGTAAACGAAAATTGCTTATTACCGCGGCTCATTAATAATTCTATTTTATCGTTTACACGACAAGCATGTGCATGGTCGGTTTCTATTCCTACGCCGTTATCGGAGTAATCTGTAATTTTTACTTTTAATGTGTGGCCATTTGCTAAACGAACTCCCGCTGGGAAGTTTGCTTTAATACGGTGTGAATGCCTCACTTGGCGTGCTTCTGCTGCCACGGCAACCGCAGCACCCAAAATGATAATATTATAAAGCGCCCACCCCATACTAATCAGCAGTACACCAACTTGCGTAGGGTCGCCAAAAAACAGGCGTAAAATACCAATTAACATACCTACTAAATTAATGGCGAGTAAAACCAAATATGGCTTAGAAATACCCCAGTCATAATGCTCTTTATCGTTTAAGCCACCTTTTTCGGTAACGTTAAATTTACCTTTGTTTGGATTAAACAAAGCAACTGTTGTTGGCTTTAATATGTACCAAGCAAGCACAGATTCGTAAACTTCGCCCCAAAACGAATAGCGATACTTACCTTGTATTCGTGAGTTAGTTGCTTTTATCTGAATAAGTGTAGGTACAACGTAGATAAAAATAGCTAAAAATGGCGCGTAAATAATGTATGCATTAAAGTATATAAGTGCCAGGGGCGCGGTTAAAAATACAATGCGCGGAATACCTGATAGAAAATGCAGCATAGCATTTAAGTAACAAAGTCGCTGAGGTATGTTCAAGCCTTTGCCTAACAGCGGGTTATCGAGCCTAAATATTTGCGCCATGCCCCGTGCCCAACGAATTCGCTGGCCAATATGAGCCGATAAACTGTCAGTGGCAAGGCCAGCAGCTTGAGGAATATTTATATAGGCAGTTTTATAACCTGCGCGTTGCATTCGCAGTGCAGTATGAGCATCCTCTGTGACGGTTTCAAAAGCAAAGCCACCTATTTCATCAAGCGCTTCTCTTTTGAGTACCGCACACGAACCACAAAAGAACGTAGCATCCCACATATCGTTTCCGTCTTGAATAAGCCCGTAAAACAACATGTTTTCATTTGGAATTTGACTGTGGTTATTTAAGTTTCTCTCAAATGGATCTGCTGAGAAAAAATGATGTGGTGTTTGTACTAAACACACTTTACTGTCTTTTAAAAACTGTCCCATAGTCATTTGCAAAAATGAACGAGCAGGTACGTGGTCGCAATCAAAAATGGCAATATAATCACCATCTGTGTAGCGCATAGCACTATTCATGTTACCGGCTTTTGCATGGTTATTATCTGGTCTTGTTAAATAACCTGCACCAACTTGTTTAGCAAATTCAGCAAACTCAGGGCGTTTACCATCATCTAAAATATAGACTTTTAGTTTATCTGCTGGCCAATCTATGCTTAAAGCGGCAAGGGTAGTCGGCCTTACAACACTTAAAGGCTCGTTGTAAGTAGGAATGTAAATATCTACCGTTGGCCATAAGTCAGTATTTTTTGGCAACATGACAGGTTTTCTTTCAAGTGGGTTAATAGTTTGAAAAAAACCTAAAATAAGTACCATCCATGCGTATGTTTCTGCTAGTAACAAGCCTGCACCTAATGTAAGTGCTAAAGGGTCATCCCAGTTAAGTGTTTCAGTGTATCGCCACCACAAGTATCGAGAAGATGTAGTGACAGATAAGGTGATCATTACAATCGTGGCCATATGGCCTTTTACGCGTTTGAGCGCGTAAGCAACCAGTAAAATAAAGCTAATAAACACCGCTTGCGCTTCAAGGCTAAAGGGAATAGTAACAAATATGGCAAGCAAGAATAATATCAGTGCAACAACGATGTATTTAATAAGTTTGTTCTGCCAAATACGAGCGTCGGCCATTGTTTTAAAAGCACTTTTTTTAGGCTTGTTGTTTTTGGAAAAAAGGCGCCTTATTAATCGGCCTAATTTAAGGTCGTACCAACGAAGTTGCCTTAGGCTGTAACTGACTCCATCATAAAAATAATTTACAGCATGCTTTTTTATAGACACTGATTTTCTTTTGGGTTTATGAACAGCAAAAAGCAAAAATATGCTCTGAATAACAAAGCGTATAATATTGGAATAGATATAAGTTCTGTATGGCAATCTTAAATGTGGATAATAGTTATATAACGCTAACTCAAAGTTTTCTTTGTTCTTTTTAATATTCACAAATAATGAACCGAACAAAGTTATGAAGGGCATTAAAAAGGCTTCAATTACATTTACTTTGTGCTGATTAAAGTAACTATGAAATTTAAATAAAATGTAACGCACAAGCTTATCAGTGAATAATATACTCAATAGAATATACAATGTACTGTGTATGGGCCTTTTGTAAAAAAGAGTAAAGCTCATCGTCAGTTCGCCGCCTTGCTTACAAGCCAACCGGCCAGTGTTTCAAAGTCATCGTTCGCTACACTGTATGGTGCGCAATTAAGGGCTACATTACGATTAGCTGTGGCCTCTTTAATAACTTCATCACTGTTGATAAAAAACGGCGCCATAAATGGCAATGTAGATTGCCAAAGAGAAAATAGATCAAATTCTAACACTGAGGCTGCGTTGTAACGATTAACGACAAAAAAGTGTTTCCAGCTTGACTCTACTGACTTAAGGGTTTGTAGGCGCTTGTATATGAGGCTATGACAAATTGCATCGCAAGTGACTAGCTCAATAACAATATCGTTTTCTTCTAACGGGTAGTGAGAAATATTAATGTGTGAAGGGCAGTCGAATAATATCCAAGCAGATTCTTTATAGTCCAGTTTTTTGCAATTGTTAATTGTGGCTATAATTTCATCTAGCGTTGCTTCGTTATCGCCATGGGGTAAAAAAAGAACGCCATCGCTGTCTTTACGAAAATGCAATAACGCATCGTCAAAAGTACTCTCGTTGCTCCAACCTTTTGTGGCTGTCCACTTAAGGCCAAAGTGCAAACCAAGGTCACTTTTAGCATCTAGGTCTATTGCAACCACATCAACATCAGATTTTTTCAAAACGCACGCTAAGTTTGCAACAACTGATGTGCTACCTATGCCGCCTTTGATACCTTTAATAAAAATCCTTTGCAATGGAGTTTACCTTTTTTATTTTTTTTCTTTAGATGTTTTTATTGCGTCATCAATTTCTTTCAATAGCGCATACTTGTTAATTGTTTTTTGATTTTTTTGTGTATTCATAATTTCTATATAGTCGTCACTTTTTCCACCAAAACGGCGAGCTAGGTTTTCTATGTCACTTGATGTGAGTATTTGTGAGCTTTTTGTAGCTAAATTGTTCATCACAACCTTTGTAAGCGTAATATTTATTTTTATTAAAAGTGGACAATATTTGGCTATTATATATAG
>NZ_JACJDN010000043.1:0-12524 GCF_014163565.1 Pseudoalteromonas sp. SR45-5
TAGATCACAGCGAATGAATGGATTCAAGGTTAAAAAGCAATCAATTGAAAATAGTAGGATACGTTCCTAAAAAGAGTAATTCTACAGCCTCAACGCCCTGTTAACAGGCAAAAAGTAGTTGGCTAAAATAAGTGAACGAAGTGAACAAAAAGCCAACTGTTTTTTGTCCTTGTTTAACAGCTTGTTATGAGTAATTTACTCCAAGCTATTTTAAATGCTTTTCTTTAGCTACCAATACGAGTTCGGCAATTTTCATATCATGATTTGACGCTTCGTTTAGGCCCATCCGTTCTGTTGCGACCCAAGTCAAATATTTAGCAATTAAACTGGGTTCACTGTTATCCAGAGCCAGTTGAAAAACCTTTGGCAAATATGACTGATATTCGTCTCTTGACCAATCACTATCTGAGATGCCAATAGGATCCCATTTATAGAAAAGGATTTCATCGATATCTTTATAAAGTGCCAATTGCTCAGCAGGTAACTTTGTTCCCATGATTACTCATAACAATTTAGTCTACGACATTTGTCGCTTTACAAACCGGCAAATGTCCTTATATTACAATGACTTTATCCTAGCTATAAAATAAACAACTGTAAACAGTTAGTTAGCTTCGCCTTACCTTTTCTAAATGCAGCAAAACCCCAAAATGGTGGAGATCAGTAATACCAGACAAATCGTTGTTTATTTATACAGCTTGGTTGTTAGTTAAAAGGTTATATTTTAAATATCTGTGTTTAAACCAACAACGCGTACACCCCAAAACTCTTAAACTTGTAACTCGTTATTGCTTATAAAATTAGTTAAAAATCACAATCACCTTCTATTGAATCCTGTGTATTTTTACTTCATATTAAATACTCTTATTTCTCACTTATTATGCTGTTATGTCATTTTTAAAATTTAGCCATGCACTTATCCTCACACTTGCTAGTACCTTACCGCTTACAAGCCATGCGGCGCTTGATAAAAACGAGCGTGAAATAGTAAAACAGGTCGATAAAAACATTCCTCAAGCACTTAAAGAAATAGAGCAAGCCGTAAATATTAATAGCGGTTCGCTTAATATTGAAGGTGTAAAAAAAGTAGGTGCGCTGACAAGCGAGCAGCTTAAAGCCATAGGTTTTAAAGTAGAATGGCTGGATGGCAGTGCGTTTAACCGCGCAGGTCATGTATTAGCAACCCATGAGAGTAAAAACCCCGATGCAATAAAAATACTGATGATCGGCCATCTAGATACGGTATTTGCCAAAAACGATAACTTTACTACCTACAAACAACTTGATGCCGATACAGCCAGTGGCCCAGGCGTTGCCGATATGAAAGGCGGTAACACGATAATAATTACCGCACTTAAAAGCTTACAAGCCCTTAATTTACTCGAAAATGTAAGCATAAAAGTATTGCTGACTGGCGATGAAGAAAGCAGCGGTCGCCCACTTAGCTTATCTAAACAAGCTATTGTTGATGCAGCAATTTGGGCTGACGTAGCGCTTGGCTATGAAAATGGCGATAACAATATAAAAACAGCTATGGCGGCGCGCCGTGGTTATACCGGCTGGACGCTAAATGTAACGGCAAATGCAGCGCATTCGTCGCAAATATTTAGCGACAGCGTTGGTTATGGCGCTATTTACGAAGCATCACGCATTTTAAATGATTTTAGAGAGCAACTTGCCACGCAACCTAATTTAACATTTAACCCAGGGCTTATTGTGGGCGGTACCAATGCCGACTACGACAGTGCTAACTCGTCAGCAACGGCGTTTGGTAAAAGCAATGTAATTGCACAAACCGTGCATGTTGCAGGTGATTTACGCGCACTTTCGCCAAAGCAGGTAGAAAGCGCTAAAAGGGTTATGCTACAAATTGTGGCTAAAAACTTAGATGGCAGTAGAGCAGAGCTTATTTTTGAAGACGGTTACCCGCCAATGGCATTAACTGATGGCAATAAAAAGCTATTAGAATTATACAGCGACGCAAGCCACGACTTAGGCTTCAACAAAGTAGTAGCCGCCAATCCACGCAATGCAGGTGCGGCTGATATTTCGTTTGCGGCAAATCATGTTGATATGGCACTTGATGGTTTAGGTTTGATGGGCAGCGGCGCGCATACTAAAAACGAAACAGCCGATTTAACCAGCCTTGATAAAAACATTAAAAAAACTGCATTACTCATTTATAGATTAGGAAAACTGTAATAGTAAATGTATTTTAAAGATGAGCGTAGGCCAAATAATAACCGTCCTACGCTTGTACTAACTTTTAAGACATTATTTTAAACAATAATTCTCGCACTGTGGCCGGTTCAAACGGTTTATCACAAATAGCATCAACTCCCGCTTGAGCAATATTAGCTAGGTGAGTGTCGTTTGCCTCTGAGCTCACCATTAAAATAGGAATATGTGAGTAGCTATTTGAGCTTCTAACGGCTTCTGTTAGTTCCCGTCCGTCCATTTCTGGCATGTTGTAGTCGGTTACTATTAAGTCAAACGGTTGGTTGTTTAAGTGCTCAATAGCTTCTTTACCGTTTTCAGCTTCTATTGGTGCAGGTATTCCCATACCCGCAAGTACGCGTATTATGTGTTTACGCGCAAAGCGGCTGTCGTCTACCACTAAAACTCGCAGCAGCGTTACGTCAAAATGATCAAGTTCTACTTCTTCTTCGCTTATGATATCGAGGGTTGCTTTGAGTGCGCGGGTAATGGCTTTTGCGCTAAAAGGCTTAGGCAAAATAGCCAGCACACCCGATTGGCGTAATTGCTCAAGGTATTTTTTATTACGCTCGCTCGATATAAGCATAAAAGGTTGATGCTCGGTGATAAGGTTTGATCTTATTTCTTGCAATAGTGAGTCGGCTGTCCCGTCAGATAAATACATAGAGCTTATAACTAGATCAGGGTGATAACTTGCTAATAAGCTAAGCGCTTGTGTTTGTGTAGATGCAGTTTCAACTTGTTTTACACCACTTTCTAAAAGCGATTTTATTATTATTTTTTGCTGAACCTCTGAAGGCTCTACAAGTAAAATGGACAAGTTTGCTATTGCAGTTAAGTCGCTCATTCAGATCTCTTTAGTATTGTTATAATCAGGATAATAATAACATTTTTGACTCGTTAATATTATATAAAGAGATTTTAATATTTAAGAAAACATTACCAACCCCTTTAAAATATAGCACTTATTAATTAGATTGAATGTAATCTAATGCATTCATTTTTTTATATGTGACGTTAGCGTGCAAAATATGTGCAGGTTCAGGGTCAACCACTTCAACAGGAATGTCGTAATTTCGGGCTATTTCAATTGCCATTTGCGTAATATTGACGCTAAACGAGGTGCCCATAAATACAATTTTATCGGCGTTGAGCATACGCTGTTGTGCTTGTGTTATTCTGTAAAGCTCGGTGTAGTATTCGTCAAATAATAAAACAAAGGGCTTAAATGAATGGTTTAGCTCAGGCGTTTGGTTTTGAATATTAAATAGCTCAAAAAGAGACTCTTGCAGGCGGCTTTCGTCTACACTATCCCACGGGGTGGCAAGTGGCGTGACTGGCTCACCTTGCTCATGAAATAAGGTCATTTGATCAAGCCTGCCGTGTATCGCTATGTAATTTTTGTTACCCGCTTTGCCATCAAGCCCATCTATGTTTTGAGTAATTAGGTTTTTGTCACTTAGCCAATGGTGTACGTCGTTTGGGCCATGGTTGCGATACGTTGCAAAGCGATGGTAATACCATGCTAAAAACTCTTTTGGGGCGTTTTGATACATTGCGCGCGTTGCCATTTCCATAGGCGTATAATTTTTACTGCCAATGGTCCAATAACCATCCTCCCCTCTAAAGGTGGGAATACCACTGGCTGCGCTGACTCCCGCTCCTGTAATGTAAAGAGTGTTCACTTTTCAACCTCGTAACCGAGCACGTTAGCGCTTACTTGCTGATTATTATCTATGCCGCCAATTCGATATAAAACCCCACTGTGCTCAAGTAAGCCACGATGATCCATGCTCTTTACTTCAACTGGGGATAAAATCTGCCATTCGTTTTTTTTGATACTAAAGCGCCAAACATGGTCACTTGCTGGTGCAGGTTTGCCGTCGTAACCTATTGCGCTGTAGTTATATGGGTTATTAGAGCCTGCCATCATATAAATATTGCCATTATAGCTGGTGGCTGCCATTCGGTAGTGAGCAGTGCCTGTTGGATGTGGCAAGGTACGCCAATCTATTTTTTGTGGGTTAGTTGAATCTATTGTGCCTTTTAAGCACTGTGCTACACCTGCAAACGAGCGACGCGAATCAGGATTAGCTTGTGTTTTAACGCCATCACAAATAACAATGGTGTTACCACTAATAGCAGCGGCTTGGCCAAATACAGGCTCACCTAAAAATGGCGAGGCTTGTTGCCATGTATTATTTTGCGTGTCGTATACTTGTACTAAGTTTACGTTGCCGTCGTTATGCCAACCGCTAATTAGATAAATGTAACGCGCTTTGTAGCTCAGCGCTACGCTATCGTCTACGGGTACTGGCATGCTCGCAAGATGAGTGTAGGTATCTTTTATTACGTCGTACCTATATACGTCGGGGCTTGAAACTTCAGTATGATCCTCTGCTACCGTATAGCCGCCAAACACATAAGCGTACTCGCCTAAGCCGACTGCGGTGCTTGCTAAGCGCCCTTTTAATGGCAAGCTTGAAGGCACACCAGTTTTAGATTGCCACTGTGAATCGCCAACTTTAAGCGTCCACACTTTGTTATGCACTGACGAGTATTGTTTATCGCGCCCCAGCCCCATAAAGCTTAAAAAGTAGGGCTGGTTTTTTACAATAACTTTAGCCACAGCATTATTTGCAACAGGCTCAGGTAAAGCGGGAAGGCTTGCTAACGCAAGAGAAAAAAGAAGGCTCATAAGGCAAATAATTTAATAAGAATTAATACGCTCAGATTAAATTATTTTAGCCTTGTGAGCCAGTATTGTTATATCAAAATAATCAAACGCTTTTGATTAGTAACCATATTAGTAGGCAATACTAATATGCTGATTTACGTGTGCTGCATTTTGCGCTACATCAACCATTGCTGTTGCGTAATCAGTGACCGGAACTTTGCTTTCGCCTGCATCATTAGTAAAAAATGTATTACTGCCTATACGGTAATTGCCTTCATTATCACCCAGACATAACTTGTGCAGTTTATTTATCAAGGAACTACCTACAAACTGCTGTAAGAGCATTTATAGATTTTTAACGCAGCGCTGGAAAACCGCTATTAAAAATGTGGCGGTAAGTAATGTATTGTAGTTAAGGGCGTTGTGAAGATGAGCTGTCTAAGGTGGTAGTTCAGCATAATTTTTTAAGGTAAATAGGTTACGTTATCTAAGCCTTGTTGTTTATTTTTGTACATAGCTTGATCAGCATATTTTATAAGTTCATGATCTGTTTGTCCGTGCTCTGGGTAGTTTGCAATGCCAATACTGGGGGAAATATTTAGTAGTACGTCATCTAACTTAAAGACAGCTTTAAACTCAGTGAGGACTTTATTTTTTATTCTGACGGTTTCGTGGCTAGAACTTAAATTATCTAAAATAATTAAAAATTCGTCTCCACCTAAACGCCCTACTGTGTCGTAATGCCTAACCGACGCTGAAAGCCTTTTTGCTATAGCACATAAAAGCTTATCGCCAGTTTCGTGTCCGTGGGTGTCGTTTACTGCTTTAAAGCCATTTATGTCTATAAACAGTAAAGAAAAAAATGTGTTGTTTGTAGTTGCACTAATAATTACTTTTTCTAATCGCTCCATCAATAAAGAGCGATTAGGCAAACCAGTTAACACATCGTGCCGAGCCATGTACTGGAGCTGCTCTTCCATTACTTTTCGCTCAGTTATATCGTGCGCTACTGCAATTCTTACTTGATGTTGCTCTGACCAACGAACAGACCATAATATATGGACTATTTGACCATCTTTTCTCATCCAGCGGTTTTCAAAGCGAGGGTTTACCGTTTCGCCAGACAATAGCGAAGTTACGGCGTTATGCGTTTTGTAATGATCACCTTCGTAAACATAGTTAATCATCTTTTTGCCTACAACTTCGTCGGCCGTATAACCAAAAATTTGCTCAAATGCTGCGCTTACAAAAACAAATGTGCCTTGTTTATCTACCACACAAACGGCATCAAGCATTAAATCGAGTACTTCTTCTACATTAATTAATTCATTTTTTATCATACTTTGGTGCCTTTAAAGCAAAACCAAGCAAATTTAAGTATTCTATATAGCTTTAACAAAAGCAAAGATAATTAAACCACAATCGCAGATAACACAGGGCTAGGTATAAATTGTGCCCATATAATTAATATTGCTTTGAGAAGCATGACACGAAAAAGTTAAGATTAAATATTTAATAACCATAAATACTTTGAAGTTATTCTGAAATAGACTAAATTTTAAGTCGTATATAAACATATAACTATCAGCTATTTACATTTTACTGACTCTTTAATAAATATACTTATAAAGTTCATTTAACTATATTTTTACAGTTCAATTGGGCGAAATTAGACCTTTCAACTACTACAAAATTAGTTACCTTGATTTAATCTCATTTATGCTTTTACACTGTTAATGTATGTTAATATTGTGTGATATCACATGTATTACAAAAACAAAGACTGTTTTTGATTTTTGATTGCGCAGGAGACTTTTGGGTGAAAATATCACAACGTTTGTTTTGGCCATTACTTTTTGTTTGCCCTCTCTTAACGGCCGAGCCGTTTGAAGATGAAGACCTCGATCTTGATGCTTTAATGGGCATGGATGTACAAGCAACTTCTGCGATGAAAAGAGCGCAATCAGCATTTGATACCGCTTCATCTATTTATGTATTAAGTAAAGAACAAATTACTAACTCTGGTGCTACATCAGTACCTGAAGCACTGAAAATGGTGCCTGGTTTAATTGTACGTCAGCTCGATAACAATCAATGGGCTATTTCATCAAGAGGTATTGCCTCTCGATTTTCTAGCAAACTATTGGTTATGATTGACGGACAAAGCTTATATACCCCAAAATTTGCTGCAGTTTATTGGGAAACACTCAACGTTCCTTTGTATGACATTGAACGCATTGAAGTAATACGCGGACAAGGCGGATTACTTTGGGGTAGTAACGCAAATAATGGCGTGATTAATATCATTACTAAGAACAGTATTGATACTCGCGGTGGATACGCAAACGTAACAACTGGTAATCAAATAAATGTTGATGCAAATCTTCGTTACGGTGGTGATATAAGTAACATAGGCAGCTACCGTGTGTATGGTCATGTAAAAGATGCGAATGAATCAAAAAAAGGGATCTTACTCGCACCTAACGATACAACTAAACAAAATTCTTTAGGTTTTCGGGCTGACTTTACCCCTAATGATGAGTGGTCTGCGCTACTACAGGGGGACGTTACTCACTCAACACTTGGTCAAAACTACCGAGGTGTTATAGATGAAACCAACGAAAACATTTCATTCTCAGATGATTTAAAGCGAACAGACTCACGCATAATGGCACGCCTTGAAAACAGAGTGTCGCCCGATGCCAATCAAATGCTACAAATTTCTTGGCTGAAACAAAATGGTTCCCAAGATTATATTAAAGAAGATTTTGAATCGATAGATATTGATTATCAAATGAACTTCATATACCAATCTCTACAGCTAGATTGGGGATTAAACTACCGGTATAACTCTATCTCTTTCGCAGAAAGTGTATTTTTAGATAGCGATAAAAACTTTGATAACCTCAAACAGTTTGGTGCACTTGTTCAAGCTCAATACAATGTGACGCCTGATACACTCGATTTTATTATTGGTACTAAGCTTGATCATAACGATTTAACTGGCTGGGAAAATCAACCGTCAGCAAGGCTTATATACAAACCAGTAGATAACCACCTTACTTGGGGTGCTATATCGAGAAGTGTACGTACACCAACATTGATTGAATTTAACGACAACTTTAAAGTTAATGGTACTGAAATTAAAGATCTTACCGGTTTAAGCTCTGGCTTTGGACAAATAGACGACTACCGAATTGCAACCTACCTAAATGGTAACGACAAAGTTAAATCTGAAAACTATCTATCTTATGAATTAGGCTACCGTTTTACTGCTAACGATTGGTCATTGGATCTTTCTACTTATTATACCGATGCTAATAACGTAGCGGTTATTGATATGAATACGCATGCTGAACAATTCACACCTATACTTGAATTATTTCTAGCAGGGAGAATCCCAGAAGTATTTCAAGCACTAACAATGACTCGCATAGATTTAGACTTTGCATCTGTAGCAGACACGACCACTAAAGGGTTCGACCTAGTTGTATCGTGGCAACCTGTTGATAATCTCAATACTGAGTTTGGTTATAGTTACACCGATTATAACTACGATTTACCTCCTCGAGTAGAGCCCGCAATCGGCTATGACTCTAAAAACAGGCAGTTATTTGCAAAAGCCGATTATTCTTTTTTAACCAACCATAATGTGTTTGCGACATTGCGCGCAATAAACTCAAATGCATATAACACTGATAATTACACAACGTTAGATGTTAGTTGGAATTGGCAAGCAACACCTGTGTGGTCTACTGCAATTTCGGGTAAAAACCTCTTTGCAGGTTCACATATTGAGTACAATAATACGCGCGAAACCTATACATTACCAAACTATATTGATGAATGTATTACATTTACAATTTCAGCAAATTTCTAAGTTAATTAGATGATTAAATTAAGAAGTTTAATTCACAGTAGCTTAATAACGTTGACACTTCTTAGTGCCAGCGTTGGCGCTGTTGAAAAAGAATACATGCTAAAAGCAGGCTTCTTATATAACTTTGCACGTTTTGGACACTGGGATTATCATTTAGAATCTCTTAATAAATTTATTATTTGTAGCCCTGATAAATACTTTATTGATGCGGCTAACAACGCTTTAAAAAGTCGCACTATAAAAAACTTACCTCTATACAATAAATTAATCACTCTGGATGAAGTAACAACCTCGGCGTGTAACATGCTATTTATTACCTCTGATACATTTATCGAATGGCAAAACATAACACCTTTAGAGCTGAAAAACGTTATGCTCATTGGTGAAACAGACACATTTATTGAAAATGGCGGTCATATCAGGTTTTTTCTTTCCAGTGGTAAAATTCGCTTTGAAATTGCTCCGAAACAGCTTAAAGATGCAGGCATTACTATGAGCTCAAAAGTGCTACGCCTTGCCCGCGTTGTAGATAGGTAGCGCGATGAAAAAACTATTTGCATTAAATACAATAAGTAAAAAATTACTATTTATCTTAATGAGTGTTGCACTTGTATCAACCGCGACAGTAACCATTGTATTTAGTGCTTATGAAATCACTAGCGCTAAAGAGGAACAAATAGAAAGCTTGGGCTCTCTGTCAAAAATGCTTTCACCGAATATAACTACAGCACTTATGTTTGATGATATTGATGCAGTGCAAGAGCTTATAAACCCAATACTTATACGCTCAGATGTTATTAGTATAATGGTAACAAGTGTGACTGGTGAGCAACTTGTTACTGCGCAATCCAAAGATGAAGATATGGAGCAAAGTATTGAAGTAAGTACACCCCTTCAGCTCGATATGCATGATTACGGTATATTAAAAATACGCGCTAACAACAGCTACATTCAAGACAGAATTACTTTTTACTTTAAATTTATAATGATTTTGATGGTATTCACCTTTGCCATCAGCCTAATTTTATCTCTTTTATTAAGGCGTCGCTTTTTAAACCCTATTTTATATTTAGCTCAAACAGCAAATAAAATAACCACATCACATGATTATAGCTTACGCGCTAAACAGCTATCACAAGATGAAGTAGGACAATTAACCTCTTGTTTTAATGCGATGTTATACAACATTGAGCAAAGAGAAAATTCATTAGAAAACCAAGTTAGACTGCGTACTAATGAACTTGAAAATGCGAATATTCAGTTGCAACAATATGCCTACCAAGATGGATTAACCGACTTACCGAACAGGCGTTATTTTTACGAAAAACTACAAAGCTTAGTAAGTATTAAGGGAATGAAGTTCGCCCTTATATTCATAGATTTGGATGGCTTTAAAGAAGTAAATGACAGCCTAGGTCACGACTACGGTGATTTACTCTTACACCAAGTAGCAACAAGACTACAAAGTTGTATAACGACTAAAGATACAGTCGCACGTTTGGGTGGTGACGAATTTACATTGATTTTAGAGGGTGTAAATAGCCCGGATGAAGCATCAAAAATTGCCGAAGCTATAAAAAATAGCTTAATGCAGAGTATTAAAATAAAAAAAGAAACAGTGTATGTTACAGCAAGCATAGGTTTAACGTTTTTTCCTGCTGATGGCTTAACAGTAGAAGAGCTCGTTAAACGTGCTGATCAAGCGATGTACTTGTCTAAAAATAAAGGTCGGAATCGCTACGAGTTTTTCTCCTATGCTATTGAAGAAAAAGCCATAGAAAAACGTCGCCTAATAGAAGAAATACGAATAGCAATCACTCATAATCAATTTGAATTATTTTACCAACCTATATTTTCAATTGACGGGAAATCAGTACCAAAAGCTGAAGCCCTAATTCGTTGGAATCACCCTGAACGAGGCCTAATAGGGCCAAATGAGTTTATACCTGTCGCTGAAAAAAACGGATTAATAAACGATATCGGCCAATGGGTAAAATCTCAAGCAATTCAAGATACCGTCCAATTCAATGTTTTAAGTGAAAAGACAATTCAAGTCAGTGTAAATACATCACCTCTTGAAATTGACCGCGCTGGTTGCTGGGTGGATGAATGGATTGTTGCAAGTAAAAAGTACCAACTACCCGCAAACACCATTTTAATTGAAGTCACTGAAAATACTTTAATGGATCCCGACTCGTCAATACAACGACAATTAAAACGCTTAAGCACTATTAATATAGATATTGCGATTGACGACTTTGGTGTTGGTTATTCTTCCTTGGCGTATTTACAGCGCTTAGATATAGATATTTTAAAAATAGATCGCTCATTTATCAACGATATAGAATCAAACGATAATAGTATTGCTCTCGTGAAAGCTATTATCACTATGGCTCACAATCTAGACGTAATGGTAGTTGCTGAAGGAGTTGAGACACAAAAACAGTATGACCTATTAAAGCAGCTTGCTTGTGATTATATTCAAGGCTACATTTTTTCAAAGGCAATTACTAAACAAGAGTTTATGGAAAAGTATATAATACCAATCCGCAATAATACTTAATCATTTTGCGGGGCTAAACGGGTCGCTACCTGTGTTAAAAAATTCTCATTTAGAACAACTAAATAGCAATTTTTTTGCCTAGCTATCAACACGTTTTTCCATCCTAAAAATAGATCACTTAATTAAGCGAATTGGTATAAAACAAAAAGAAGTGATCTGATTTATGTCTATCATGCTAGATTTTAGCAAGCCAACACAGAACACTTCTTTACTTTTGCCTTAAAAATCCATGTATTTAAAGCTCGATCCCAAGCTATAACCAGCGAGGGACTAGTTGTTTATACTCTTTATATTGTGTAGAAAAACGATGAGCTAAATGAGCCTCCTCAACTAATGTTTGTCTATATATAGCTGTAAAACCAATAACTAAACAGGTCAAACTAAATATACTAGGTAAGGCTAAAAAGAACCCCACCTGTGCAGCTACAACGCCTAAATACATCGGATTCCTAGAGTATTCATATAATCCTGATGTTTTAAGCTCATGTGGTCCCTTAGGATCAATGCCTGAACGCCAAAAGGCTGCCATATGAAAATGTACAAACATCGTTAAAATAAAGCCTGCGGTCAATAATACATCGCCAAATAATACGCCTGGCCAGCCATTGAGTATTGGGGATAGCCCAAGATAGCTATCTAACTCAGGTACAAATACTCTAATTACACATACAAACCAAATAGCAGCCCTAAAAAATTTAAAAACCATATGATTCCACCAACTAGTACAAAATTTATCACCGGGATAAATAACGCCAGATGGTGTATTTCGATTTTTATAAATAATTCTAAATGTATAAAATCCGGCAACAAAAGTATAAAAAATAGCTAAGTAAACTCGGGTAAATTCAACTAGCGATGCAGAGTCATCTACAAATGTTTCATAAGGCATTTAAGTTACAGCTCGCAATCATTATTGGTAGTAATTTTAAAACAACTAAGCCAATAGATTTAGTTATAAGATCATGAAATCATATTAGTATTCATTGCCCTCATAAACAAGCTAAGTCTGTGGTTAGTTAACGAGTTATAATCAACTAATCAAACTAATTTATAAATTCTGTTTGATACTTCACCTAAACAACTGCTTACACAAACCGAAAACGTAAATTCGGTAGTTCACAATTTTATTTTTATACCAATTCGCTTAATTAAGTGATCTATTTTTCCGCCCTACTCGATGGTGTTGG
>NZ_JACJDN010000440.1:0-3499 GCF_014163565.1 Pseudoalteromonas sp. SR45-5
TGCTACCTTATTTAAGTAGAGATATGTTCCCTCGTAAGAAAGAAAAAAAGCTAAACAAAAAAGTTCAAAGAAAAAATAAACAATAGTTTTAATTAACTCGTTTTGTATTTATACAATAACTCAAAAGGTATATGGCAGTAATCATCAGGGTGATTAGTTAAACGGTCTTGATGCTCAGGATCGCTTGGCACGTAGTTAGTTAACAGCTCTACCCCTACCACAATTTTATCGGCATCACTGCGTTTGTTTATATAATTGCTTGCTGCATCTAAATGGCTTTGGTTTTTGCTGTAAATAGCAGTGCGGTATTTAGGGCCTACATCATCCCCTTGTTTATTAATGCTATACGGGTCAATAATTTCAAAAAAGTAGTCATACAGCTTATTTAGGCTAACGACTTTTAAATCAAAAATGACTTTTACGCATTCGGCATAACCATCGTATTCGCCGTCAGTGGTTTTGCTTGTACCATTAGCGCGACCTGCTTCAGTACTTATTACGCCTGGTAAGTGCTTTAAAAACTCTTGTACGCCCCACAGGCAGCCACCAGCAAAGTAAATAGTATTTTGTTGTGTCGTATCCATTATAAATGTTACCTAATAAGTAATTATACCGATTGCATTAAAATAGTGTTCAATTATAGCGCCAAGAAAATAGCGCAATAACAAGGCGAAAATTATGACATATAGTTGTTCTATATAAATAATTTTTAACGCAGTGAGTGCGCTATTTAATACGATAGAATGACCATGTTTTTAATAAAGTCGGTATTACGTAAATGGTTATCAAATGCAGTTATTAACAAATTAATGTACAATCGCGCACAAAATGACTGCTGTTACGTTTAGTTATTTTATCATGCTCAAATATAAGCTTTGAAATTAATTGTAATCGCAGCTACAAATAAAAAATGACGAGAAACACATGAATCGCACACCACACCTTATAATACCTGCAATATTATGCAGCGTTACTGCATTTGCTAATGCTAATACGCTATCTGATGAGTCACCAATCGAGAAAATAACGGTTGAGGCCTCACCCACTGCAAATAAGTTGCCAGTAGGTACATTCGACTCGCCTATTTCTAATTTAGAATATGACCCCCGTGTTGACCTTCAATCGCGTAATATGGCTGAGGCGCAAGCTGATGTAACTATTCGTGGTGGGATTTTTGAAAACACCGGTTTTAGAGTAGGAAGCGCTACCCTGCTTGACCCGCAATCTGGTCATTATTTTGCTGAAATACCCATTGCACCGCAAATGCTAAGCGGCCCAGATGTTTTAACCGGTGCCGATAACGCACTTTACGGTATGAATAGCTCTGTAGGTACAGTTTCGTTTGGTTGGAAACCGATTATTACTGGCGGTAGTGTATCCCTTGGTACTGGCACAAATGACTTTAATCTGCAAAGTATTCACGCTGCTAAAAACACACAACTTGATAGTTTAGTTAACTATACTCTGGGCTTTGAAGGTGAGTATTCTCATTCACAAAGTGATGGCACCATTGATAATGGCGATCATGACTTTTCGCGCGCCTCAGCTCGCGTGCAATTAGCTAGCGAGCACAGCCAAACAGATTTGTTTTTTGGCTCACAAGATAAGTTTTTTGGCTGGCCTAACTTGTACACCCCTTTTGGCGTTAACGAAACTGAAGATTTAGAAACCCGTCTTTGGATGCTTAATCACAAGCAAAACTACTCTGATAACAGCAATTTTGAAGTATCTGCTTATTATCGTACCCATGACGATCACTATATTTACTCTCGCGAAAATCCAAGCGCTTTTGAAGCGTTTCACAAAAGTGAAGTTAAGTCGTTAGCGCTATCGGGGCATCATGCTCAAAGCTATGTATTTGCTGTAAATTATTCAGCACAGTTTATTGACGACTCAATTGAATCTACCACGCTTGAAAACAACTTTACCTCTCGTAAGTATTATAAATTAAGCGTATTGCCTGAATACAAAATGGCGCTTGAGGATAATAAACAACTTACCTTTCGTTTAGGCGCAGCCTATGACGATACAAATCGTGATGATGCTGAAGTATCAGCTATTGGTGACATAACCTTAAACACCCAAAATAGTGACGGCACAGCACAAACCCTTTACTTATCATACGCGCAAGCGAGTCAAGTTGCAGGCTACACAGCCATTGGCGGCAGTGATTCAGGCGGGTTATTTAGAAGTAACTACAACCTTGAGCGCGAAACCACATCAAACTTGGAGCTAGGTTTATTACTTGAAGAACAAAGCTGGCAGTTAAACTCGGCTATTTTTTATCGAAAAGATAATAACTTAACCGATTGGACCTTTAATTTTGATTCAACCTCAGCGCGCTTTGCAAACCCAGTAGATATTGATACTGCAGGGGTTGAATTTTTAGCGACTAAGCACTTTGATACAGCAAAGCTTATAGCAAGCTACACCTATTTACATAAATCAGAAAACTACGGCGCAGCCGATATTGATGCCAGCTTTTACGCGTTAAACTTTCCTGATCACCGTTTAACACTTGGCGCTGTGTACAACCCAACTGATATTTTAGAATTTAGAATAGATAACGAATGGCGTACACAACACAAAAATGCACTTAGAAACGGCAATGATAACGCGTTATTTACCCAGCTAACACTTAAAATAACGCCGCCACAGTTGAGTAATTTATTTATCACCTTAGCGGCAGATAACTTATGGGATGAGTCGTTTGAAGAAATACCAGGTACACCTGGGCGCGGTGAGCAATATACGTTAAGCGCAACGTATAGCTGGTAGAAATGAGCTATCACATTCAAAGGCCTGTTTATTTACAACAGGTCTTTGAATAAATATTTAGCAAAGAATAAACGACATGCTAAATATTAAGAACTTTGATTACTCAGCTTATATTGAACCAGAACGACATTGTCTCTTTCTTAGCTCATTATCAATTTGTAAAGGGCGACTAAGCTCATCTGTAAGAACCTGCGAAACAACCGTACCGGTTTCAACTTCTTGTATCCAGATTGATATTTTATCCCCTTCCCTTTTTCTATTTAGCATGTAGCTTTTATCAGAATCTAAATTAACGTTAAAATTAACAAAAGCTTCTTTTTGACTATTTAAAACATCAGGGTTTGAAACACTCGCCTTTACCCATAAATCGTGCTCACCACTGATATACTGCTTTGGTTCAGCCCATTGTGTAGGTTTTTTGTTAAAGCACATCAAGTGGACATATTCAAGATCTACTCCCTGCTCTCTTTTAAAGTTTTCGAGTCTAAAATGGTCTTCTTTAATATCGGTTTTAATGGGTAAGTTTGAACAACCTAATAAAGTCACACCTAATGTAAATGCTGTAAGTAAATTTTTCATTTTTCTTTCCTTTTAAAAATTAAGATTGAACGAAATCACCTATAAATGAGATTTATAAAAAGTATCTTACAATTTCCTATATTAGCAACAAAATTAAATATGTCTAATATTTCACCATAGAATATATTAACGACTGCTTTTA
>NZ_JACJDN010000441.1:0-3495 GCF_014163565.1 Pseudoalteromonas sp. SR45-5
TACTAAGCTGGGCTTTTAAATGTATTAACTACTGTCTTTGTTAGTCGAGCATATTACGCAGTACATATTGTAAAATGCCGCCGTGTTTATAGTAATCCCACTCTTTAGGGGTATCAATACGTACGTCTGCACTCAAGGTTACTTTTTTACCTTCGGCATTTGTAGCAATAACGGTAACTTCATCGGTTTTATCGTACAGGCCATCAATATCAAATTGTTCTTGCCCTGTTAACCCATGTGTCTCGTAGCTTTCACCCTCTTTAAATTGCAGCGGTAATACACCCATACCAATTAAGTTAGAGCGATGAATACGTTCATAGCTTTGTGCTACAACGGCTTTAACGCCTAATAAAAGTGAGCCTTTAGCAGCCCAGTCACGAGATGAACCCGTGCCATATTCTTTGCCCGCTAAAATAATGAGTGGAGTATTATTTTTTTGATACTCCATTGCTGCATCATAAATACTCTCTAGCGTATCGCCAGGCTGAGTACGTGTTACGCCACCTTCAGTACCAGGAGCTAGTAAGTTTTTAAGACGCACATTAGCGAACGTTCCACGCATCATTACTTCGTGATTACCACGGCGTGAGCCGTACGAGTTAAATTGCGCTTTATCTACACCTTTCTCTTGCAAGTATGAACCTGCTGGCGCTTCTGCTTTAATAGCACCCGCTGGAGAAATATGGTCAGTGGTTACTGAATCTCCAAGTTTAGCTAAACAACGTGCACCTTCGATAGAAGGAATGCCCGGTGGTTCTACTTTCATACCATCAAAAAAGGGTGCTTTTTTAATGTAGGTAGATGCATCATCCCAATCGTAAAGTTTGCCATCCGGTATTTTAATTTGCTGCCAACGGCTATCGCCTTCGTAAACGTTAGCGTAGCTTTTTTCAAACATTTCTTTAGTTACGGTTTCTTTAACTAAGTCACTTACTTCTTTAACGCTTGGCCAAATGTTTTTAAGGTAAATATCGTTACCGTTAGCATCTTGAGCAAGGGGTTCGTTGTATACGTCAATATCGGTTCTACCTGCAATGGCATAAGCTACAACAAGCGGAGGAGAGGCTAAAAAGTTCATTTTAACATCTTGGTGAATACGCCCTTCAAAGTTACGGTTACCCGATAAAATAGAGCTCACTACTAATTTATGTTTTTGAATCGCGTCTGATATTTCAGTTGCAAGTGGCCCTGAATTACCAATACACGTAGTACAGCCGTAGCCAACTAAGTTAAAGCCTAGGCTTTCTAGGTCATCCATCAGGCCTGCTTTTTCTAGGTAGTCGGTAACTACTTTTGAGCCTGGAGCAAGTGATGTTTTAACCCAAGGTTTTACATTAATGCCTAACTGTTTCGCTTTTTTAGCAACCAAACCAGCAGCTAAAATAACACTTGGATTAGAGGTGTTGGTACAGCTGGTAATTGCGGCAATAACACAAGCGCCATCGTTTAGCTCAAACTCTTGGCCTTTAAATTTAACCTTAGCGGCACCCATAAACTGCGCTTCGTTAACTGGCTCATCTGGATTTGTTGTCGGCCCTTCACTCTCAATACGAGCTTGTTCTTCATCGCTTTTATCACGACGAGCCATACGTTCGTCTTGGAAGCCTTTTAAATGATCGCCAATAACTTTGCCAGCTTCGTTTAAGGCAATCCTATCTTGTGGGCGTTTAGGGCCTGCAAGGCTTGGTACAACGTCATCTAATTTAAGCTCAAGTGTATCGGTATAATTAGCTTCGTCGCCATCGTTACGCCATAAGCCTTGATGCTTAGCGTAATCTTCAATTACTTTTAAGTGTTTTTCGTCGCGGTTTGTTAAGCGAAGGTAGTTAATGGTCTCATCATCAATTGGGAAAATACCACACGTAGCGCCGTATTCTGGTGCCATATTGGCTATGGTTGCTCTATCGGCAAGTGGTAGGTCGGCAAGGCCGTCACCATAAAATTCTACAAATTTACCCACTACCCCATGATTACGCAGTATTTCGGTTACTGTTAACACTAAATCGGTTGCGGTAGTACCTTCAGGTAAACGTCCGCTTAGCTTCATACCTACTACTTGTGGAATGAGTAAGCTAATTGGCTGACCAAGCATGGCTGCTTCAGCTTCAATGCCGCCTACACCCCAACCAAGCACGCCTAAGCCATTAATCATGGTGGTGTGAGAGTCAGTCCCTACAAGCGTATCTGGGTAAGCGAATTTTTTGCCGTCGCGCTCTTCATTAAAAACAACGCGCGCTAAGTATTCTAGGTTTACTTGGTGAACAATACCGGTTGCTGGTGGCACTACTTTTAAATTATCAAAAGCGGTTTGTCCCCAACGTAAAAATTCATAACGTTCTTTATTTCGGTCGTACTCAAGTTTTGCATTTAAATCAAATGCACCATCATTTCCGTAGCCATCTACTTGTACCGAATGATCAATCACAAGTTCAGCAGGCGATAACGGGTTTATTTTTGCAGGATCTCCACCTAGCTTTTCCATTGCATCACGCATCGCGGCTAAATCTACAATAGCGGGTACGCCGGTAAAATCTTGCATAACAACACGGGCGGGAGTAAAGGCAACTTCAGATGCAGGCTTTGCTTGAGGATCCCAATTAAGAAGGGCTTGAATGTCTTGTTCTTTTATATTTACGCCATCTTCGTTACGAAGAAGGTTTTCAAGTAGTACTTTTAAGGAAAAGGGCAATCGTTTCGCTTTGTCGCCAAGTCCTTTTAGAGAATGAATATGATATTGCTCACCATTTATTGTGAGCTGATGTTGGGTATCGAAACTATTATTCATTATTTGCCCCTTTATGAATTATAAAAATGTTTTGAAGAGTGACCTCTGTAGTGTTCGAGTTGCAAAGTACATACCAGTGTAAAAAATCGCGTTTAGAGAACGAATTTTATACAGTTATTATAGTAGAGATGATGCTGAAAAATTTAATTTCAAGAGATGATTTAAAAGAAGAGATAGGGTCAAAAGTTATTTCGACCCTTATTAATTACTGTAACCAACCTTGTTGCTTACCTTTAATGCTCAAACAAAGTAAAGCGATGGCAATAATGATTACAAAAATAGGCATAAATACCGCACTTGCGCCAAGTAGCTCAATACTATTTATGACCATAAAATTATAATATTGCTGAATTAAAATAGCGCCGAGCGATAGCGCAAAAGTAGGTGTTGCCAGCGCGTTTTTAGCAAGTAAAAACAGACAACCCAAAGTGCTTCCAAATACAGCTACAACAAATGCAATGGTTGACCAAAGAGGGATGTCAGAGTAGGCAGCTTGTTGATCTAACGGAAGTTTACCTATCATTTCGGGTGTCATCATCATGTGCATAGCAAATGCAATAACGCCAAGTAAGTTCCATACGAGTGCCGCCCATACAACGGGTTTAAACCAATTTTTAGGTGTGTTTACAGACATTTTATAACCTTGTTTTTATTATTATTAACGAGGTTATTAAAGAGTAAAAAGGCCAACTATACAAGTTGGCCTTTTT
>NZ_JACJDN010000442.1:0-3489 GCF_014163565.1 Pseudoalteromonas sp. SR45-5
CATTGCAAAAATGTCTCAGCCTAGTAGCCCATTTAGTATTGTAATAATGTCGATAGAAAAAAAAGAGCTCAACGATAACTTTATTTTACAACAACTGTACGCTCAAAATAAAAACGTTAATGAAAAATTGACACTTATTTTATTAATTACCGATGAAGAGTCTCCAGAACCAATTGCAAAAAATGAAAATATAAACATTATAATTATTGGTAATAAAAATAGTGAAGTAGAAATTTTAAGAGCACTCGCACCAAATAATTTTAAAGAAAAGCAATTAAAGCCCCATCCTAAATTCTCGGGTTTTAATGCATTAGTTGTTGACGACAATAAAATTAATCAAGAAATAGCTTCCGCTCTTTTAGCCAGATTAGATATGACCGTGATCATTGCTGATAATGGACATGATGCATTAGATAAAATAGAGACAAATGACATCGATATTATTTTTATGGATGTTCAAATGCCAGTTATGGACGGACTAGAAGCAACAAGCATATTAAGAGAGCGAGGCTACAAAACTCCTATAATTGCTATTACGGCAGCCGCAGACCCTAATGATAAAAAAGCAGCATTTAGAGCCGGTATGGATGACTTTTTAGTAAAACCGATTATTTTTGATGCACTTTACAAAAGTATAGAAAAGCATCTGCAAAGTAGTGAACCTCTGAGCACTATAAACCTGCCATTAGCAAAAGAAAACCTAGAAAACAATGACAAATTGTTAACTAAATTATTTACTCAGTTTGTCAACGATTACAATGACTTTTCGACTAAAGCTGATATATTAATCAAAAATAGAGAGTTAGAAAGCTTAATTCGACTAGTACATACACTCAAAGGACTGGCCGGCACATTAGGCTTTGAGCTACTGCAACACAGCGCGCAAAGTGTTGAGAAAAGCTTAATAGATAAGAAAAGTATTAACTTATCTCATTTTAATGAACAATTAACACTTACACTTTTTGCTGTAAAACAATTTTTGATAGCTGACAGCTTTAAAAAAGAACATATACAGCAACATCAACTAGAAAACGAAGACTCGGTTATTGATAATATATACTCATTAGCATTAACGGCTCGCCCCGTACCTAGCAGTTTGGTTAGACAGCTAGAAATGAATCAATATGAGAGAGGCCACTCCCTATTTAAGCTCAAAGAAGCAATTGATCATTTTAACTACGCGTTAGTAATTGAGCTTATTGATATGTATAGAAACGATAATAAAAATTAGGCATAACCACTAACCTGAACTAGATTTAATATTGTAAAGAACGCAGAGAAGGACAGATAGTGCATTCAAATTACCTCGCAAACAGTAATGGATTAACCACAGAACAAAAGCATAAACCTTTAATTCTTATTGTTGATGACGAACCTAGTAATTTACACGTATTAGTAGAAGGACTTTTAACTGACTACGATGTACGTATTTCTACTAGTGGTGAGCAGGCTTTGATCTTTATTGAGTCAACTCGGCCTGACTTGATTTTATTAGACATAATGATGCCAGGCATGGACGGCTACGAAGTATGTAATATACTCAAAGCGAAACAAAATACCAAAGGGATCCCTGTCATATTTGTAACAGCGCTTACCGAGGAAGAGTCTGAAGAAAAAGGCTTCGCGATGGGCGCAATTGACTACATACACAAACCTTACAAGCTAGCGCTCGTTAGAGCACGCATTCGCACTCATATTACCGCTCAAGGCATGCTAGATAGGCTTATAGAAAAAAACTTTGACCTGCACGACAAGCTACTCGAAATAGAGTCTCTTGCGAAAGAGCTTAGCCAGCGAGAAGAAGAATTAAAAGAACTCTCATCAAAACAAAAATTATTTTATCAAGCCCTAACGGGAACCGCTGATGGTGTTGTTATTGCCGATAGTAATGGCAAAATTATAGCCGTAAACCCTTCATTTTGCCGTATAACCGGTTACTGTGAATCAGACTCACTGCAAATGCAGTTGCACGATATTAAACAAAACAACCACCCTAGTATTAGCTTTGACCAAGTATGGGAACATGCGAATCAAGCAGGCTATTGGAGTGGTGAGCTTGTAACCAGACGAAAAAATGGCGAACTTTATCCAGAGCTACTAACTCTCAGTTTGGTTAAAGGCGATCAAGATACTAACGTGCACTATATTGGTGTATTTAGTGATATTTCGAGCGTTAAAGTAACCCAAGAAAGAATTGACTACCTAACATGGCACGATGACCTTACAGGTTTACCAAACCGAAATGGTTTTTTAAAGCAGTTAGAGCAGCAACTTCAGGTTTGCAGTACCGAAAATAGTTATGCCTATATCTATATTATTGACATAGACAGCTTCCACTCAATCAATGATGGATTAGGATTACTCGCTGGCGATAACATATTAAAAGAATTAACTAAACGAATCCATACTCACGTGAGTAAAAAAGATGTTATTGCTCGCTTAGGTAGTGATGAATTTGCAGTACTATGTACAGTTGAAAAAGGTGTGGGCAGAGCTAGAGCTCAAGCAATGGCTGAAAATAAAGCCCAAGAGCTACTTGCAAGTGTAAACCATCCATTTGTCGTTGCTGAACAAGACGTTAGCTTAACAGTAAGTATAGGCACCTATATTTTTCCACGAGAAGATCAATGGGAAAGTGCTATTGAGACTATTCGTAACTGTGAAGCGGCCTGTTACAAGGCAAAAGAGAAAGGCGGCAATAGAGTTACCTTTTTTGATACTTCATTTGGCGAGCAAGCAAAACGCCGTTTTGAAATAGAACAAGATTTACGTAAAGCTATTTTAAATAATGAGCTATCGCTATATTTACAATCCCAATTTGATCGAAACCAAACTCTTAAGGGCGCTGAGGTTTTATTAAGATGGGAGCACCCTCAAAAAGGCTTTATTAGCCCTGGTGAGTTTATATCTATAGCCGAAGAGTCAGACATAATTTATGATTTAGATTGCTGGGTAACTTCAAATGCACTTGAGATACTAACGCAACTTGGTAAAACCCACCCTGAGTTAAACTTATCAATTAATATAAGTGGCAGGCACTTTCATGAAGCGCGTTTTTTAAACTTTATTAGCCAACAGATAAAGCAACATAACATTAATCCTCAACAACTCACTATTGAGATAATTGAAGGTACGTTACTTAATCATATGGAAGCGGCTATTGAAGCCGTTCACTTTCTCAAGAAGCTAGGTATTAGAGTATCAATTGATGACTTTGGTACTGGATATTCGAGCTTAACCTACCTAAAACAATTACCAATACAAGAACTTAAAATTGATCGTTCTTTTGTTTTAGAGGCTCCTACCGATAACAACGATAAACTAATTATTGATATGATTGTAAGCTTAGGTCGTTTATTTGAACTCGAGATAGTTGCTGAAGGCGTAGAGAACCAGTCCCACTTTGATTTACTACAGGAGTATCCTGAGGTTATTCTGCAAGGCTATTATTTGCATAGACCAGAACCTGCAAGTGATTGGTTTAAAAAG
>NZ_JACJDN010000443.1:0-3474 GCF_014163565.1 Pseudoalteromonas sp. SR45-5
GTTCACGGATCCCGCTTTCGCGATCTCAGCCAAAAACTAATTACTTAGCTTTGGCACTCCGACAAGTATTGATATATAAATTTTGTTCGTCGATTCGAAGATATTATTCAACAAATCTGCGCTGAGTGTACGTCAGTTAAAAACTGCCCGCAAGGGGCTGTTTTTCAAAAACTTAAAATTATTTAGGGATAAACACAAATGTTTGCTCGCCTTGCATGACTAATTGCTGGTCTTGCATTTTAAGCTCTGCACCTTGCTTTAAGGCTTGTAATAACTGCTGCTCAAACTCATCAAGGTCTTCGCCGCATGACTTGCGCGTCATTCCTAATTTACTTACGGTAAGGTTACTTTCTTCAAGCGAGCCTTCACCAAAAAATTTGTTACAGCCAGCAAAACCGTTTACTTGCAGTGCTTCAATAAAGCTCATTGATGCATTAAACGAAGGTGGAATTGCTAAACCATCAACACGTGATAATTGCCATTGGGTGTATTTAAGCTGCTCACTGGTAACCGTCCCTGTTGATGCGCAACCAACACATAAACCGACTATAAGCATCGGTATTGCTGCTAATTTCATGCTACTACTAACTAATTGTCTAATTAATGTAATTGTAACAATATTTATGCCCTTTATCCGTTAAAAATGCATGTTTTAAATGTAAATTTTTGTTCTATGATAGTTCAAAAGTTATGCGATTAAGTACTAAGTTGTAGTTTTAAATACGTTATCTATTTGCTCTGGTAAAAACGGTCTACCTTTTTCATTAACAGACGTTCCTATAACCAGTGCATTGAGCATTACTTTTTCATCCCTTTTACGTATGACCGTTTGCTTAAACGCAAATTTTAAACGACTAATACGCTGCGGCTCTACAGCCACATAAAATTCATCACCTGGTAATAGTGAATGTTTATAATCCATTTCGCTGCGCATCACGACTAGGTTAATTTTATCTTTTGCTAACTGAGCAAAATCAATACCGTGTGCGTACAAGAACTCATGTCGAGCATGTTCTAAATAATTAAAATAAACACTGTTATTTACGATACCTTGTAAGTCACATTCGTAATCACGTACCTTGAAGTCAACTTTAAAGGTCATATTAGTAATCCTGATTATTTAACGTATAATTGCCGCGTTTATAGCACATGTGTTTAAATAATTGCTACCATACGAGTCCCTAAAATGGAGTTAAGTAACCCAATGAACTTACGTTTGTCTTTAATTACTGCCGCACTTTTACCGCTGCTTGGTGCACCAATTGCAGCTAACGCTGATGATAGCGACCTAGAAAGAATTGTTGTAACTGGCGATTTTCAGCGCGAAAGCATTCAAACTTTAAGCGCGAGTGCGAGCTTATTCAGCGAAGATGAAATTAATCAACGTGGTGCAAGTTACTTAGACGAAATGTTAGGCAGTACCGCCAATGTAAATTTTGCATCTGGTGCGTCGCGCGGTCGTTATATTCAAATTCGTGGCGTGGGACTTCGTTCACAATTTGTAGACCCTATTAATCCATCTGTAGGCTTAGTTATTGATGGTATTAACTATTCTGGCCTTGGTGGCAGTTCATTATTATTTGATATAGACCAAGTAGAAATTTATCGTGGGCCACAAGGTACACGCTTTGGCGCAGACGGTATGGCCGGTATGATCCAAATGGGTTCAGCTAAAGCCACAAGCGATCCAAGCTTAAAATTACAAGTAGGTGCTGGCACATACAACACCCGCGAAGCAGGCATTGCAGCAAGCACTGGCTTAACAGATGACACTAGCGCACGCGTTAGCTACTTTCGTAGAAAGTCAGACGGTTACGTAGATAACCTGTACTTAAATGACGAAACACAAAATCAAGACGAACAAGTAGCCCGTTTTAAATTAAACAGCCAGCTTACAAAGCATTTAAATACTGAGTTAAACCTGCACTATATTGATATAAACAACGGCTATGATGCGTTTACGCTTGATAACAGCCGCAATAGTGTTGCCGATGAACCAGGACAAGATAATCAACAAAGCTACGCTATAGGCGTTAATAATACTTACACGGGTTTTGACGCTTTTGATGTAAATTTAAACCTGTCGGCTATTGATACCGAGTTGCTTTATAGCTTTGACGAAGACTGGGTATGTAACGATACAAGTGAACCACAGTTATGTGCTGCTGGCTTACATCCAGATGGATACAGCTCAACTGATTTATACAGCCGCGATCGCGACGATCAGTCTGTAGATTTACAATTTAATTCTAAAACAGGTAACTGGGTTGCGGGTATTTATTACCAAAACCGTGATGTTGATTTAGAGCGCCAGTACACATGGTTAGCAAGCCCGTTCTCTTCAACTTACGAAACGAGTAACGTTGCAGTATATGGTCAAGTAGCGACTCCAATTGGCCCTAAAACAACATTAATTACAGGTTTACGTGTAGAGCAATACCAAGGCGACTACACCGATAGCAATGGCTTTATACAAGATACTGACGATGTAATGGTTGGCGGTAAAATAGCACTTGAATATCAAGTAATTGATCGCACTATGATCTACACCAGCATCACCCGTGGCTACAAAGCCGGTGGTATTAACTCAGAAGCACTGGCTAAAGCAAAAGATGAAGGCTTAAACCTAAGCGCTGATTTTTTCCAGCAACACACCAGTTTTGACCCTGAATATTTATGGAGCGGCGAATTTGGTGTTAAAGGTTCATCACTTGATGACAAATTTACACTTCGCTTAGCAGCATTTTACATGCACCGCGACGATATTCAGTTAAAAGCATGGCAAGTAGAAGGTCAGCAATTTACCGGTTATGTTGATAACGCAAGTTCTGGTAGCAACTACGGACTTGAAGTTGAAGGTAGTTACCAACTAACTGATAATCTATTTTTAACAGGTAGTGCTGGTTACTTAAACACTGAAATTGACGACTTTGTAACACAATCAGGCTTAAACCAAGACGGTCGCGAACAAGCGCAGTCACCTAAATACCAGTATGCGTTTACTGCACGTTACAACTTTACTAACGCATTTTACGGCATGGTTGGTATTGAAGGTAAGGACGATTACTACTTCTCAGATAGTCATAACTCACAGGCACCAAGCAGCAACTTAGTTAACTTAAGCTTTGGCTACGAAGCAGACATGTGGGCAGTTCGCGCATGGGCTCGTAACGTGTTTGACGAAACAGTCCCTACACGTGGTTTTGAATTTGGTAATGACCCACAAGATGGTTACGCAACGCATACCTATACACAATTAGGTGAGCCTCGCGTAGCAGGTGTTACGTTTACACTTAATCTGTAAAGCATAGCCGTTGGCTTTCAAATGAAAGCTACAGCAAGCAATAAAAAAACACCGCGTTTAAATTAAACGCGGTGTTTTTATTTGTAAGTGAGGTTTTATACCTCGCTTATTTATAAAGTTAATTTACATGAGCGCGAAATAAATTCGCACCTACAGGTTTTCCACCTACG